>DASQIQ010000084.1:0-4905 GCA_035631495.1 Micropepsaceae bacterium | reverse complement strand
AAAGCCTTCGTCATTAGCTCAACCACCGGCTTCCTGTACGTCTACGATATGACCACCTTAAGGCCCGCCGGCCGTATCAAGATTGGACAGAACCTCTTCCTGCAAACCTCGACAACCGACTTGCAGGACCGGAAGATGTATCTGGCGAGCGCCACCGACCACTCGATCTACATCATCGATGGAGTGACTGAACAAGTCGAGAAAGTCGCCAATGTCGGGCTCTTCCCGTGGGGCACTCACATCATGGACAGCAAGGACAATTATTGCCATTGAGGACGTCACTCCGCCGGTTCGGGTTGCTTTGCATTGCCTGCGTCGTTGCCATTCCTGGGGCGCAGGCGGCGGGGGTGCGCGACTTCACGCGCATGGCTCCGTCAACGGTCACCGACGCTCAGGCATCGGAGCTGACTCTGACCTTGACCGATGCCTCTAGCCGTCCGATCCAGAATTGGATTCGAACCGCCGGAACCGTGGACAAGACGGGTAAGGTGCTCACCGCCTTTCTGCGTCCGCCGGAATCCGATCTGGTGCGAACCGGCCAGCGCACGCAAACCTACACGGTCAATACAAGAACCAAGATGACGCTTGGCTATGTGACGCGGATCGCCAAACAGAAAGATGGGGCGGCGGTCGAAGTCACTTTGACCGCGCCCGTCGCGGAAGGTTTGGACCATCTGATGGAAATCGTGGTCGAGCGGGGACCTTATCTGTCGGTTCCGAATGTCTCGATCATCGAGGAAGGCGATCAGCACATCGTCTATCTCGCCAACCAGCCAGGCAAATACACGCCCAAGCCCATCAAGACGGGCATTCAGGGCGAGCTGTACACACAAGTGACGGACGGACTTAGCGAAGGCGATCAAGTCGTTTCGATCGGGAGCTTCTTCGTCGACGCCGACAATAAGTTGAAATCGGCCGGAATGGCATCCATGCCCGGGATGGACATGCCTGGAATGGATATGACCGGCACGGTCCAGGTCGCAGCCAATGCGCCGGCCGGCGCGGCCGCGCAGGCAGTTGTGACGGAGCCCGCCGCCAACGCGACGGTGAAAGCGCCTCTTTCGATGATCCATGTGATGCTCCCGCAACCCGTCGATGTGAAATCGGCAGGTTTCGCAGCAACCAAGGATGGGAAACCCATCGATGTTGGGCAAGCGATGCCGATGGGTACGGACGGCAAGATGCTCATGGCCATGCCGAAGACGCCGCTGGCGGCAGGAAGATATACCGTTAAGTGGCACGCAACCGGCACCAACGCTAAGCCCGTTCAAGGAGAATTCTCGTTCACCGTGCAGTAGCGAAGGCGCAGCACCGGTTTGGCGAGTCCACAACCAGATATGATTGCGGCAATCGTTGAACAGGTTTTGCGCTACCGCTTGATCGCCGGGCTGATCGTCGGCGCGTGTGTGCTCGCGAGCATATATGCCATTCGCACGGCGCCGCTGGACGCCATTCCCGACATCTCCGATCCGCAGATCATCGTCTACGCCAAATGGCCGAGAAGTCCCCAGCTCTTGGAATCGGAAGTGACCGAGCCGGTGATACGGGCGCTCGCCGGATCCGCCGATATTCAGGGCATCCGGGCCACTTCGCATATGGGCTATTCCTTCATCTATGTGATCGCGAAGCGAGATTCCCGGCGCGCAGCCCTTCGTCAATTCATAGCCGACCGTTTGGGTGCGATCCGCGCCCAACTGCCAGCCGATGCGGTTGTCACCGTAGGACCCAATGCCAGTTCCATGGGCTGGATTTACGAATACGCGCTCATCGATCGGGAAAAACTGCTCGATCCGCGTGACCTCAGGCTGCTCAACGACAACAAGATCAAACCCGCAATGCAATTGGTGCCTGGCGTCGCCGAAGTGGCCTCCGTCGGCGGCCTGGAAAAGCAATATCAGCTGAAACTGTTCCCGCCCCTGCTCGCCAAGAAGGGTTTGTCGATCAAGCAGCTTTCGGCGGCCTTGCAGGGCGCGTTCCAGGAAGCGGGCGGGCGTGTTCTGGAAGTGACGAACCGCGATTATCAAATCCGCGGCAGCGTCAGCAACGACAACATCGATAGACTGGAATTGATGGTCGTCGGCCACGCTCCGGACGGCAGTCCGGTAAGGCTCAAGGATGTCGGTTACATTCAGGTCGGCTACGACCAGCGGCGCGGAATTGCCGATCTCAACGGCGAGGGCGAGGTCGTGGGCGGCATCGTCGTGATGGAGCAGAAGAGCAATGTGCTCGAAGTCACCGCTGGGCTCGACCGCAAGCTCGCCGAGATCAGGCCAACACTGCCCCACGGCGTTGAGATCGTGCCAACCTATGATCGTTCGACGCTGATCTGGGGAACGATCGAACATTTTATCACGACGCTCATCTATGAGCTCATTGTAGTGATCGTCGTGACCGCGCTTTTCCTGCGCAATATTCGCACCGCGTTGGCGCCGGTGGTGATCCTTCTGCTCGGCGTTCTCTTCACCGCGATTCCGATGTCGGCCTTCGGCCAGACCATCAATCTCTTTTCGCTGGCTGGGCTTTTCATCGCCATCGGGGAGATGGTCGATGCGACGATCGTTATCGTCGAAAACTGCACGGCGGAGCTTGCCGCGCACCCGCTCGCGGATGCCGCCGAGAGGCGCCGGATCATTCTTCACTCGATTACGAACGTGGCGCGACCGCTGTTGTTCTCGATGCTCATTATTCTTGCCTCGTTCTTGCCCATTTTCTTCCTGGGCGAGAAGGAGGCGCGGATGTTCGATCCGCTCGCCTTCAGCAAGACCTCTGCGATGGCGTTTTCGACGCTGCTTACTCTGTTGTTCCTTCCCGTGATCGTCGTCTGGGCCTTCAACCGCGGCCTGATCAAGCCGCCCAACAGAGGGGAGCTTGCCTTTGTCGGGCTCTATCGCCGCGCGGTCACTGCCGCGATTCGATTCCGTTATGCAGTCTTGGGCGCGAGCATCCTGTTGCTCGTTGTCGCAGGCGTCCTTTTTCAGGGCTTCAAGAAGGACTTCATGCCCCAAATGGAGGAAGGCTCCATCCTCTATATGCCGACCACGCTTCCTGGCGTACCGGCGCGCGAGGCGGGGTGGATTCTGCAGCAGATCGATAAGAAGCTCGCCTCGTTCCACGAAGTCGCGAATGTATTCGGCAAACTGGGCCGCGCCGATACGGCCACCGATTCTGCGCCGGTCTCGATGATCGAGACGACAGTTCTCTTGAAGCCGCAAGCCGAATGGCGTGCAGGGATGACGAAAGAGAAGCTTATCGCGGAGATGGACAAGGCGATGCAGATCGTCGGCTACGTCAATATGTGGGTGCAGCCCATATCCGCGCGTGTCGTGATGCAGGACACCGGTATTCAGACTCCCGTCGGTATCAAGATAAAGGGCGGGGACGTCGGCACAATCGAGGAGCTGGGCCAGAAGATCGAGGCGCTCCTTCGTCCTTATCCCGGCACGCAATCCGTTATCGCCGAGCGCATCTCGTCGGGCTATTTCATCGACGTGTCTTTCGATCCCGTGCGCTTGTCGGCGGCGGGCATCGGCGCGGACGAGGCGATGCCGGTCGTGCAATACGCCATCGGCGGCGACAATGTCGTCATGGTCAAGGAAAACGGGCTATCCCTTCCGCTCTCCATGCAATATTCGCCGGAATATCTGGATACGTTGGATAAGGTCCGTAACACCCCGCTTGTGACACCTGGCGGAGGGTCGGTTGCCCTTGGCGAGGTCGCGGAGGTTGCCGTCAAGAAGATGCCGGAAATGATCCGCAACGATGGCGGAGAATTGTCCGGCTATGTTTATGTTTACCTGAATAGCGGCGTCACACCGACCGACTATGTGGAAGGGGCGCAGAAGTTCCTGGCCGGCAACCTCATGCTGCCCGCGGGGACATCCGTCGAATGGACCGGTGATTATCAATACACAATGAACGCGCGTTCCGAGCTGCAGGTCATCATCCCGATGACGCTCGCGGTCATCTTTGTGCTTCTCATGCTGGCGTTCCATTCGGTCGCCGACAGTCTTCTCATCATGTTGTCGGTGCCGTTTGCGCTCGTGGGTGGGGTGTTTCTCCAATATTTGCTCGGCTATCCCATGACGACGGCGGTGATCATCGGCTACATCGCGCTCTTCGCCGTGGCGATCCAGACCGGCATCATCATGATCATCTTTATCCGCCATGCGCTGGCGGATCGATCGCCGCAAAGGTCGTATATGGAGGCCGTGCTCGATGGCTCAGTTTTGCGGCTACGGCCGAAACTGATGACCGTCGCTGCGACCACTTTGTCGCTGCTCCCCATCATGCTTTCAACCGGGCCAGGCATGGAGATCATGAAGCCCATCGCTACGCCGACTATTGGCGGTATGATCAGTTCGACCATCTTCGTGCTCTTTCTGATCCCATGCCTTTTCGCCATTGGCGAAGACATAAGGCGGTTGCAGAAGAAATTCTCGCTCGCATCACGCACCGCGGTGCAAGCGAGGTGACCATGCGGTGGTCTGTTTTGTGTGTCGCAATTCTTTTGAGCGCCGGGCCTTCGAAAGGCGCGATAATCGGGATCACACCGGTGCCCCCTGAACCCGAAACACCGGTGGACGAATCCCGGTTTCCACCCGGCCCCGAACGACAGTTCATCCTGGATACGTGCCAGGGCTGCCATACGCTCAATCTGGTGGCGCGCTCCGGCGCCGACATCGATGGCTGGACCGACCGTTTGGTGCGCATGATTCGCGCCGGTGCCCCCGTCACGCGGAGTCAAATTCCGGCGCTCGCTACCTATCTTGCGAAGGCTTTCCCGGTGCGCCCGAAGCCGCAGGAATCGCCCCATCGCTGATTGCCTGCCGCGCCGACCGTCGCATTAGCAGGTCACGGAGAACCCGAGCGGCCTCGCCGACAAGCGCATCCTTGATGCGTAGAATC
>DASQIQ010000083.1:0-8404 GCA_035631495.1 Micropepsaceae bacterium | reverse complement strand
TCCTTCCGGAAGGCGCTCGCGGATCGTTTGCTCGATGACGCGCGGTCCCGAGAAACCGATCAATGCGCCGGGCTCGGCGATCTGTACATCGCCCAGCATCGCATAGGATGCGGACACGCCGCCTGTGGTCGGATCTGTCAGCACCACGATATAGGGCAATTTCGCTTCGTTGAGCATGTTCACGCCCACCGTGGTGCGCGGCATCTGCATCAGCGAGAGAATCCCTTCCTGCATGCGCGCGCCGCCCGAAGACACGATCAGGATGAAGGGCCGGTGTTCGCTCACCGCCGTCCTCATCGCAGCCACGAGCGCCGCGCCCGTGGCAAGCCCCAAGGAGCCGCCCATGAAATCGAAGCTTTGCACCGCAATCAGAACGGGCAATCCATCCAGCGTGCCTCGCGCGGCGGTCAGCGCATCGGTCTGCGACGTCTTGTTGCGGTACTCCTTCAGTCTGTCGATGTAACGCTTGTCATCGCGGAATTTCAGCGGGTCCTGCGGCACGTCCGGCGAGGTCAGGCGCTCATGTGCGCCGTCGAACAATCCGGCGAACCGCTCCTTGGCGCCGATGCGCATGTGATGGCCGCATTGCGGACACACATTTTGCGCCGCGACCAGATCGCGGTGGAAAACCATCTCGCCGCAGCCATTGCATTTGCGCCAAAGATTGTCGGTCGATGCGGTCTTGGACCCCATCAGGCCTTTGATCCTTGGACGGACGAAATTGGTGATCCAATTCATGGATGGGTTTCTAGCACGTCTGTGGTTAACATGGGCGGTGTTTTATGGCCTTTTGGGCGCGGAGCCGCGCGCCTCGTGAACCGCTTCTGCCAAACGGCGACAGAAATTTAATGCATCATCAATGATTTCACCGTGGGCTTTGCCTTTGGCGAGCGCACCCTCGATGCGTGTGACGATCGCCGAACCCACAACGGCCGCGTCCGCAATTCGGGCGATTTCGGCGGCCTGTTCCGGCGTCTTGATGCCGAAGCCGACCGCGCAGGGGAGCCGCGTCGCGCGGCGGATACGCGCGATGGCCGCGCCGACATCCGCGGGCGTAAACGTCTTTGTACCGGTGACGCCGGCAACCGAGACATAATAGAGAAAGCCGCCCGCGCCATCGAGCACCGTCGCAAGCCGTTCGTCGTCGGTCGTGGGCGTGGCAAGCCGTACAATGTCCAGATCGAGTTTCGCGGCACTTTCGCGGAACGCGGAATCTTCCTCCGGGCCCAGATCCACGACGATGAGGCCATCGACGCCCGCATGGGCAGCGTCGCGCAAGAAATGATCAGCGCCATAGGCGTGGATGGGGTTGTAATAGCCCATGAGCACAATGGGTGTTCTGTCATCGCGCGCACGAAAGCGTTCGACCAGATGAAGCGCGCCCTTGAGCGTCATCCCAGATTTCAGCGCCCGCGTTGAAGCGGCCTGAACGGCGGGGCCGTCGGCCATGGGATCGGAGAACGGCATGCCCAGCTCGATGATGTCCGCGCCGATGCCGGCAAGCTTTTGCAGGATCTCGAAAGAGCTTTCCGCATCGGGATCGCCGGCGGTGATGAAGGGGATGAACCCGGCGCGATTGAGCGCCCGCAATTCGGCGAAGCGCGCAGCGATGCGGCTCACAGTTTGCGGCCCAGCGCGTTGGCCACGGTGAACACATCCTTGTCGCCGCGACCCGAAAGGCCCAGCACGATCAATTTGTCGGCCGCCAGTTTTGGCGCGATGCGCATCACATGCGCGATGGCGTGCGCGGATTCCAAGGCGGGAATGATTCCTTCCAAACGGCAGGTGAGCTGGAACGCATCCAAGGCCTCTTGATCGGTCACCGAGACATAATTCACGCGGCCCGATTCCTTGAGCCAGGAATGTTCCGGCCCAACGCCGGGATAATCGAGGCCCGCCGAGATGGAATGGGCTTCCAGAATCTGCCCGTCCGCGTCCTGAAGCAGATAGGACCTTGCACCGTGCAGCACGCCCGGCGTGCCCTTGGAAAGCGTGGCGGCGTGATGGGCCGTTTCCACCCCCTCGCCCGCCGCTTCGACGCCGTGAATGGCGATGTCGGGATCATCGAGGAACGGATGGAACAGACCGATGGCGTTGGATCCGCCGCCGACGCAGGCGATCAGCACATCGGGCAGCCGGCCCTCGGCCTCCATCATTTGCGTGCGGGTTTCCTTGCCGATCACCGTTTGGAAATCGCGCACCATGGCGGGATAGGGATGCGGCCCGGCGGCAGAGCCGATGATGTAGAACGTGTCGTGCACATTGGCGACCCAATCGCGCAAGGCCTCGTTCATGGCATCTTTGAGGGTGCGCGAGCCAGAACTCACGGCGCGCACTTCGGTGCCGAGCAGATTCATGCGGAACACATTGGGCTTCTGCCGCTCGATATCGACCTCACCCATATAGATCACGCAAGGTAGCCCGAAGCGGGCCGCGACCGTCGCGGTGGCGACACCGTGCTGGCCCGCGCCGGTTTCCGCGATGATGCGCGTCTTGCCCATACGCCGGGCGAGCAGGATCTGGCCGATGCAATTGTTGATCTTATGCGCGCCTGTGTGGTTCAACTCCTCGCGCTTGAAATAGATTTTCGCGCCGCCGAGATGGCGCGTCAGGCGCTCAGCAAAGTAAAGCGGGCTCGGGCGGCCAACATAATGTTTGAGAAGCCCATCAAGCTCGGCGGAGAACTTAGGATCGTCCTTGGCCGCGGTATAGGCTTCCTCCAGCTTCAGCAGCAGCGGCATCAGGGTCTCGGCCACATAACGCCCGCCGAAGGAACCGAAATGCCCGCTCGTATCGGGACCGAGACGGAAACTGTTGGGGGTGAGGTTCATGCCGCCCCCGTCCCTGCGTCCGTATACTGAGCATTGCGCGCAGCTCTGATGAAGGCGGCGATCTTTTCGCGGCTCTTCCTGCCGGGTGTTTCCTCGACGCCCGAAGACGTATCCACGAAATGGGGTCCCGCGACCTGGATGGCGCGCGCGACGTTTTCCGGCGTCAATCCACCTGCCAGACCCCAGGGGCGCTTGAGGTTGATGCCCGAAAGCAAGCGCCAGTCGAAGGAGGAGCCGAGGCCGCCGGGTCTGTTCGCCAACGAATCCGCCTTGGCGTCGAACAGGACATAGTCCGCCACCTCCTCATAGGCGCGCGCGCGAGCAGAATCGGCGGATTCCGCGACGGCCAGCGCCTTGATGATCGGCAGCCCGGCAAGGGCGCCGATGGCAGCCACGCGGTCGGGCGTCTCTTTGCCGTGCAATTGGATGAGATCGGGGGCGACGATTTCCACCAGTTCCTGCACGGCGGCATCGCTGGGATCGACCATCAGGGCCACACTGCGGACGCGGCCGCGTAGCTGCGCCGCCAGATTGCGCGCCTGATCCAGAGTGACATGCCGCGGGCTCGCCGGAAAAAACACCAAGCCGCCGAAATCGGCGCCTGCCGACAGGGCCGCCTCCGCTGCCTCGCGGCTGTTAAGGCCGCAGATTTTCACTTTGACGCTCATCGCCCGGGCTTATCGCCGAATTTCCCTCCCCCCGGAAGGGGGAGGGATGGGGTTTGACCCCAATGCGTGGGTTCGCGGAAGGCCGTGATACAAGGGCCGGATCGCGTGGGCAGATTGCCGTCCGGCAGGCCGGACTCTTGAGCCTCGTCTTAGAGGGGATGCGATGTCCAAAACGCCTTTGCTGTGCAACGCGGCGCTGATCGGCTTGATGTCGATCGCCATGCCAGGGCAAGCGCAGCAAAGCGCCATTCCGAACTTCACCTCCGCCAATTTCGGCTGGCTGGTGAGCAGCGGCTTCGACTTCCTGCCCATCGAAGGGAAAATTGCGCCCGTGGGGCCGGACCGGCAATGGCGGGGCGGAATTGGTCTGCCGGCGAATGATTTCAACTATCAGCCGCCCGAAGCGGCAGCCGATCCACGCCGGCAGGGGCCAAGCCGCATTGGTCCATGGAACATCGAGCGCCTATCCGATGCCGAGAACCCCAATTTGAAGCCCTCAGCCGCCGCAGAGATGCGGATGCACAATGAATTGGTGAGTCATGGCCGTCGCGCGTTCAGCGCGATGTCCCGGTGTTGGCCGGGCGGGCCAGCCCAATTGCTGTTCAACGCCGAGCCCATCTATTTCATCCAGACGCCGCAAGAGGTGTGGATTCTGTGGCAGCGGGACCATCTCGTGCGCCGCGTCTATCTCAATCGCGAGCACAGCACGAATCCGAAACCGAGCTGGTTTGGCGAGTCCGTCGGCCATTACGAGAATGGCGAGCTGGTCATCGATACGATCGGCTTCGCGGAGCATCCCTACAGTTTCGTGGACAATTGGCGCACCCCGCACACCAAGGATCTCCACATGGTGGAACGCTGGAAACTCGTGGATGGCGGAAACGCCATCGAGGCAATGGTGACCTACGATGATTCCGGCGCGTTCAACGCGCCGTGGTCGGGTCGCGTGCGTTGGACCAAATTGAACGGCCCGATCGTCGAATCGGTATGCCCGGAGAACAACGAGAACTACCAGAAAATCCTCGGGCTCTCGGAATATCCCATGCCGGAAGCCAAGACGCCGGACTTCTGATCGGGTGTGCTGCCGGGGGGGACCGTGTCTCACGGTCACGCCGAAGCCTGGACCGGAATCACAAATTTGCGACTGCGCCGTGCTTCTTCGCATATCTCCGCGCGCGCCCAGAAAGATGAAAATAAATTATACATTCGGCTATGAAACCGAAAGAATAACGCCATATATCCGCCGTGCTGGGAAGTGAGGTAACCCAAGGAAAGGAAACATGAAATGAACCCAAACCCGCAAGATTTCCAAGATCCGCCAGTTGCGAGGGCCAATGCCGCCCGCCGTTCCTGGCGCCTGCGCGCTTTGAAGGGCGCGCTTGCCGCGACCGTCTTATCCGCGGCGGTTGGTGGCTTTCTCTTCGGCAATAACACAGCGGCGCAGGGCATAGCGCCCCACCCCGTCGCGGCGACAGCCCCGGCGGCGACAATTCCCCACGAGCTCAATGATTCTTCGCCCTTCAGTTTCGCCGATCTCGTGCAACATGTGAGCCCGGCTGTCGTGACGGTCGTGGTCGAACATTCCGGGCCGGCGCAAGTCGCCGATCAAACGGACGAAATCCCCGCTCCATTCCGCGATTTCTTCCGTCAGTTCGGCCAGGGCCAGGGCCAAGGCTTGGGCCGTGGACAGGGACAGGGGCGCCAACGCCAGCCGCAAGCTTTCCGCGGCGAAGCAAGGGGCGCCGGATTCATCATCGAAGGTAACGGCTACATCGTCACCAACAATCATGTGGTCGATGGCGGCAACAAGGTCACGGTGAAATTGCCGGACGGCCGCGAATTCCAGGCCAAGGTCGTGGGCACCGATAAGGACACCGACGTCGCGCTGCTGCACGTCGATGCCAAAAATCTCCCCACGGTAGCGTTCGGAGACGACCGGCGCGTGCGCGTCGGCGACTGGGTGGTTGCGGTCGGCAATCCCTTCGGCCTCGGCGGCACGGTGACGGCCGGTATTGTGTCCTCCATCGGCCGCGACATCGGCAATGGACCGTATACGGATTATCTGCAGATCGATGCGCCGATCAACCAGGGCAATTCCGGCGGTCCGACCTTCGACATCTCGGGACGCGTCGTCGGCATGAATACCGCGATCTACTCACCCTCCGGAGGCAGTGTCGGCATCGGCTTCGCGATTCCCGCTTCGACTGTTCGGGCGGTCGTCGACCAGCTGAAGGAGCATGGGTCGGTCGCGCGCGGCTATCTCGGCGTGCAGATTCAGAGCCTCACGCCCGACATGGCCGCAAGCATCGGCGCATCCGACGCGAAGGGTGCGATCATCGCCAGTGTCGTCGATGACAGTCCGGCCGCCAGAGCCGGCATGAAGCAGGGCGATATCATCGTCTCGCTCGACGGCGCGGGAATCAGCGATTCTCGCGAGCTGACCAGGAAGGTTGCGCTTGTGCCCGCAGGCAGCAAAGTTGATTTCACGGTGATGCGCGATGGGCGCAAGCAAAACATCTCGGTGACCATCGGCAAGCGCAATGATCAGACGGCTTCGGCCGACACCCCCTCACGTCCCGGCAACCGGCAATCGAGCGAGAGCACGCTGGGTATGGATCTTGCTCCGTTGAATCCGGAAACGCGCCAGGACTACAGGCTTGGCGATAATTCGAAGGGCGTCGTGGTGACCTCCGTCGATCCCGATAGCGACGCGGCCGATAAGGGGCTTCATAGCGGCGATGTCATCATGAGCGTCGGTGGCAGGGAAGTCCGCACGCCCGCCGATGTGCGCAGCTACGTGGCGGACGCGAAACGGGCCGGCCGCACCAGCGTCTTGATGCTGGTCGATGGATCGGACGGCCAGCATTTCCTTACCGTCAAGGTCGGTTGATCGCGACGACAGAATGGCAAGGGCGCCGCGGACATCTCAATCCGTGGCGCCCTTGTTCGTTATCGCGCGCCTCGCGCCTTACACCCCATACGTCCGTATAGCCCGACTATCCGTGTGCGCACCCGCGCATGCGCGTAGTTTGACGTAAAACCCAGCCGGAGAAAACGTGTCGAATTCGCAACTTTCCGAACCGAAGCGGGGCCATTCTATGAACGGAGTCTTCCTTATGACCGTGTCAGTCAAAGGTAGGGCAAGCTTTGCAGCGAAGGTCATCGCGCTTTATGCAGGGGGGCGATCGACCCGTGAAGTCGCGGCGGAACTCCAATGTTCACAGGGCAAAGTTTGGAGAATCTTGAAGAATGCCGGCATCGAAAGGCGCTCTCACACAGAAGCCATAATCCTCTCCCATAAGCGCCGAGGACATAAAGTGCGTAGCACGCACTGACACAATTCTATCAGCGCGTCGCGGACAAATCGGCGAGGATGGATTTCGCGGCCTCGGCCGGATCGGCGGCGCCGGTGATGGGGCGGCCGATCACCAGGATGTCGGCGCCTGCTTGGAGCGCCTGTTTGGGCGTCATCACGCGGCGCTGATCGTCGAGCGAACCGCCGGCGGGACGAACACCCGGCGTGACGATCAAAAAATCCGCGCCGCACGTCGCGCGCACCGCCGCGATCTCTTGCGGGCTGCACACGACGCCGTCGATGCCGGATTCCTTCGTCAGTTTTGCCAGACGCACCACTTGCTCCAACGGCGTTCCGCCGACACCCATCGCCGCCAGATCGGAGGCATCGAGGCTGGTCAGCACGGTGACGGCGAGAAGCTTCGGCTTGGGGTGAACCGCTGAGGCGGCTTCGACGGCCGCGCGCATCATCGCGCCCCCGCCCGTCGCGTGCACATTGATAATGGCAGCGCCCAGTGGGGCCAGCGCCTTCATCGCGCCCGCGACGGTGTTGGGAATGTCATGCAGCTTTACATCGAGGAAAACCGGCAGGCCGATCTTCACCATGGTGCGCACGCCCTCGGGACCATTGGCGCTGACGAATTCCAGCCCGAGCTTCACCCCGCCCACATAGGGCGCGACATGCGCAGCAAGCGCGGTCGCGGCATCGAGCGAGGGCGTGTCCAGCGCGACGAAAATGGGATTCTTGTCCATCATGTTTGCGGTCGCTCCACGCGAGTCTTCGCGGCTTCCAGTGCCAGACGCTTCTCTGCCTCTTTGGCCGCGCGGCGCATTTTGCGGGCTTTGCGATACTGACGCCATCCGATGGTTCCGGCGCCGAGCACGAGGCCAAGCAGGAAGGCGGAAAACACCAGGATGTAAAGCGGCGTCACCACCGTGAAGGCGGAGTCGTCCTGCACATAGGGAACGAGCCTGAAAGTGACATTGTCGCGATTGGCGAAAACCAGACTCGCGGCGAAGATTGCGAATAGAGCGAGCCAGATCAGAGTCGATGATTTCATGCCGGCTAGTTAAGGCCGCGCCATGGATTCGACAAGGCTTGGCAACAAGGCTTTCGCTAATCCGATGCGTCGCCGTTGTTCAGCCGCTCACGCAATTCCTTGCCGGTGCGGAAGAACGGCACGCGCTTCTCCTCGACGGAGACCGCCTCGCCCGTGCGCGGATTGCGCCCCTGACGCGCGGGCCGCACTTTGACGGAGAACGCACCGAAGCCGCGAAGTTCCACCCGGTCGCCGTTCGAGAGCGCGCTCGAGATTTCATCCAGCACGGTTGAAACGATGCGCTCGACGTCGCGGTGATAGAGATGTGGATAGCGCTCGGCGAGGCGCGCCACCAGTTCCGACTTGATCATTCCCCTGCCCCCGCATGGCAAGCCGAACACGCCACCGCCTGCCGACTTAACCTGCCAAACTGGCACCCCGGCGTCAACAGGGATAAGTACCTAAGCCTCTCAGAACTAAAGCGTTTTGAGGGATGGCGGGGAGGCGAACCGTGAACGCGGCGGCAAACAATCACGCCCCGACTCGGCCAAAACCGGCAACTCAACCAAGC
>DASQIQ010000082.1:0-3073 GCA_035631495.1 Micropepsaceae bacterium | reverse complement strand
GGGGGCCACGCCCAACAAGTCCGGCGTGACGAGCTGGCGCATCGCATGGGTGAGCGAAATCAAGGAAGACGCGTCCCTCGTTCTGCAGGACGGCGGCATGGGCAAGATTCCCGCCAGCGAACTGAACTGGGCGCGTTTGCTGAAAGCCGGCGATATCGTCTATGTCGAACCGATGACGGGCGAGGGTGTCAAACCCGGCTCCTACAGTTTGCGCGAAGTACCGGTCGCCAATGGCGCCATTGTCGCGATGGATCCCTTCACCGGACATGTGTTGGCGCTGTCGGGCGGCTTCTCCTATGGCTCTTCGCAATTCGACCGCGCCATGCAGGCGATGCGCCAACCGGGTTCCACCTTCAAGCCTTTCGTCTATGCCACGGCCCTCGACCGGGGCTACACGCCCATCACGAAAGTTCTCGATGCCCCCTTTGCCGCGGCGCAAGGACCGGGGCTGCCGCTATGGACGCCGGAGAACTATGAAGCCGGCGAATATCTCGGACCCACGACGTTGCGGCGCGGCGTTGAGCTCTCGCGCAACTTGATGACCGCCCGGCTCGCGCACACCATCGGCATGGCTCCGATTGCCCAGACGGTCGAACGCATGGGCGTTTACGACAAGATGCCTCAGTATCTGGCCAACTCGCTAGGCGCGCAGGTGACGACGCTGTTGCGGCTGACCACTGGCTATGCCGAATTCGTCAATGGCGGACGCAAGCTGGAAGCGACCCTGATCGATCGGGTGCAGGATCGCCACGGCAAGACCGTCTACCGTTTCGACAAGCGCAACTGCCCCGAATGCAGTCAGGCGGATTGGCACGGCCAGGAAGAGCCCCTTTTGGACGAGAACCAGCAGCAAGTGCTCGATCCCCGTACCGCCTATCAGATCGTTTCCATACTCGAAGGCGTGATCCAGCGCGGCACGGGTGTCGCGATCCGGGTGGTGGGAAAGCCGCTGGCCGGTAAGACCGGAACCTCGAGCGATTTCCGCGATGCCTGGTTTGTCGGATTCTCGCCCGACCTCGCGCTCGGTGTCTTCATCGGCAAGGACAATTTCCAGACTCTGGGCAATGGCGAGCAGGGTGCGCTTGCGGCAGCGCCGATTTTCCGCGATTTCATGAAAGAAGCTCTGGCTGATCAGCCGCCGACCCCTTTCCGTATTCCGCAAGGCATCGCGCTGGTTCCGACCAATCCGTTGAACGGTGCCGTCGTCCAGCAGGGTTCGCCGGGTGCGATCCTGGAGGCGTTCAAGGCCGGCACCGAGCCGGGCGCGGGCTATATGGTGTCCGACATCGAGGATCCGGGTGTTGCGGTACCCGCATCGGCCACCGCAAGCGACACGCCGCAAGGAGCTACGCCCGCCGCCGCCTCGGGGTCGTCCTCGGCTCCCGCGACCGTCGGCACCGGCACGGGCGGGCTTTATTAGCCCCTTCGCGTAAAGGCTTCAGTCTTCGTATTGGTCGCGGCGGCGCACCCATTCCTGCGTATAGGAGAGCTTATCTTCGTCGCGGCCTTTGGGCGCGAGGTCCAGATAATGATACGCACCGTTGAGCATGTCGACGCCGCGAGAATAGGTCGAGTAGGTGTGGAAGATGCCGCCCTTCTCGTCCTTATAAAAGACGCTGATCCCGACCATTTCGGATATGGGCGGCGTTGTGCGCGTGTAATTGTGAAAACCCGTGCCGGTTGCCATTTCCTCGGGCGTGAACGTCACATAGTGATCGTGATTGAAGTCGCTTCCGAACGAGGACAGCCATTTGAAGCTCCATCCCATGCGCTTGCGATAGGCCTGCAGCTTGGCCAAAGGCGCGCGCGAGATGGCTAGGAACGTCACGTCGCGATGCGCGAGATGAACGTCGATGCCGTTGAAATTGTCGGCCCAGAACGAACAGCTCTTGCAGCCTTCATCCCATTCGGGATCGAACATGAAATGATAGACGATGAGCTGGCTTTTCCTCCCGAAGAGCTGGGCCAGCGTCTCCTTGCCGTTGGGGCCGTCGAATACATAATCCTTCTCGACGCGCTCCCAGGGAAGCTCACGCCGTCTTTTGCTCAAAGAATCGCGTATCCGGCTGAACTCCTTTTCCTCCGCCAGAAACTTCTTCCGCTCCTTGATCCATTCGTCATGCGATACGACGCGGTGCTCCATGGTTCTGTTCCTTCATGATGCCGCCAGAATCTCGGCGAGCTTGTCGAATGAGCCATTCCATCCCCTATCATGGCTGTCGCGCGACTCCTTGGCCGCAAAGCCCTCATGACGCAGGGTCATCTCGGTCCTGCCGCCGCGTTCGCGGAACGTCAGAGTCACGACCGTTTCGTCGCCAGGCATTCCTTGCGAATGTGCCGTTTCCCAGGCCCAGGTGAAAACCAGCCGTTCGGGACGGACGATCTCGCGATAAATACCCGAGACGATCGGTCCATCGCTGCCGTCGGTGCCCCGCATATGGATGCGGTAAGTGCCGCCGACTTTTGGGCTCGATTCCAGGGCCTCGGCCCGGATGCTTCTTGGGCCTATCCATCTGGCGATCTGAGCGGGATCGAGCCAGGCATCGAATACGCGCTCGCGCGGCGCATCGAAGCTGCGCGTGATGACGAGCGTGAGATCGGACTCAGCGCCGGCCGTGGGCTTTGTATTTTCCATGACTTCGTCCTTTGGTTTTGGGGGCGCGTGGCACCGAGGATTTGAGATGTTCGTCGAGCCGATCGAGACTCTCGCCCCAGAAGTGGCGATAGAAGTCGAGCCATTCGGCCGCTGTTTGCAGGCCCTCCGTATCGAGCCGGCAACGACGAAACTGGCCGTCGCGTTCCTGGCGGACGAGGGCGGCCGCTTCCAGCACGCGCAAATGCCGTGAAATCGCCGGCAGCGAGATCGTGAAGGGCCTCGCCAATTCCGTCACCGTTGCTTCGCCCGACGCAAGACGTTGAACGATGGCGCGCCTTGTGGGGTCGGCAAGTGCGGAAAAAATCCGGTCGATGCGGGCGAATGCCGTCATCGTCTAGCAAATCCGTTAATTAACACAACGGTTAAATAACAGCCGTTGGCGGGGCCGTCAAGCTTGGCTTTGCGCAGTGGGACGCC
>DASQIQ010000081.1:0-4882 GCA_035631495.1 Micropepsaceae bacterium | reverse complement strand
CGGGCTGCGCGATCAACGGTCGGCAATCGGACCGATCCCACCCTCCCCTTGAGGGGGGGTCGTCTAACTTTCTACTTCTTCACGAACCGGCGGAAGTTTAGCGTGTTCGTAAAGCCGCCATAGACATTGCCGGAATCATCGGCGGCGACGCCTTCGAGCGTGTTGCCCTCGTTCCAAGGGATGAATGTGGTGACTTTGCCGTCCTTGACGCTGCCGATGCGGATGCCCTGCTTGTAACCGGGGTTGACCTTGTCGCTCGAGGTCGAGTCGGCGACATAGATGATGTCGTTCTTATCGATGAAGACGCCGGACGGACGGCCAAACTGGCGCCATTCGGTGATGAATTTTCCGTCCTGGTCGAAAATCTGGATGCGGCTGTTGGAGCGGTCCGCGACATAGAGCCGTCCGGCTTTATCCATGGCCAGGCCATGCGGCGCGTCGAACTCGCCCGGGCCCGTTCCCTTCTTGCCCCAGGTTTTCAGGAACTTGCCGTTCTTGTCGAACTTCACGATGCGCGCATTGGTTTCGCCGCCATGTCCATCGGCGACGAAGATGTCGCCGTTGGGCGCGATCAGAATGTCGGATGGCGCGTTGAAATGCTTCTCGTCATTGCCCGGAACGCCTGGCGTGCCGAGCGTCATCAGCAATTTTCCTTCCGGGGAAAACTTCATGACGGTGTGGCCCTTGCCGTTGTTCTTGACGACGCGGCCGTCCGATACCCAGAGATTGTCCTGGGCATCGACATAGATACCGTGCGGATAATTGAACATGCCCTTGCCGAAGCTGAAGACGAGCTTGCCGGATGCATCGAATTTCTGGATCGGATCGAGATTGGCGTGCGCTGAACAATCATCCGCCGTCTCGCAGCGGTCGAACACCCACACGCTCTTGCCGTCGCGGTCGATGTCGACGGCCGAGACCGCGCCCCATTTGCGGCCGTTCATGAGCTTTGCCCAGCCGGTATCTTCGCGATAGAGATTGGGCGCGCTGTTCGGATCGGCGCTTTGTCCGAAGACGCTTGATTGAGACAGCGCCATCACCGCAATGATGGCGATACCAAGAGTGTATTTCGCTTGCCGTGCCTGCAACATGTCCGTTCCTCCCTGGAAACCTGTTTTGTTTCGATCAAATTCTTTCCGGAAACCGGATGATGAAATTGTCCCTGTTGGGCATCTTCACTTTGGGCAGAGTCTGCGCGTTCATCACGTCGTTGTCGCCGATGATCTTGTTGAGCGAGAGAAGATAGGCGGTCAGCGCATAGACCTCGTCGTCCTTGAGCGAGTGAGGCGCGTTGTAAGGCATGGCACGGCGGACGAAGTCGAAGATCGTCGTCGCATAGGGCCAAAAATTCGCGATTGTTTTGCCGCCGTCCAGCGAGGCACGCGGCGGCCCGGCGGTCACCGCCGCGGCGACTCCGCCCTTGCCGTTCTCGCCATGACAGGCCGAGCACTTCGCCTGAAAGATCGGCGCGCCCTGCGCCGGCGTTCCGCTCCCGGCCGGCAGACCCGTGCCGTCGGGCATGATGGTGATGTCCCAGGGCGCGATGTCCGCCGGACTGATCGGCTTGCCCAGGCGCGGGCTGTCGGCAGCCCACGCGCCCGCCGAAGCTGCGACTCCCAGCGATGCGGCCAGAAGCGCCATCCTACGCCTACGCATAGACATGTCTGACCCCTCCCTTCGCATCCACACCCCAACTCGTAATGGAATTGAAATGCTGGCTCGGGAAATCCAGCACCGACGGCGGTTTCGTCGTCTGGCCGCGCAGCGCGACGAACTGGGCGCGCGTCGGCTGCACGGTGCCGCTTTCGTCCCAGGCGCGGCTTTGCAGGATTGCCGGTCCGCCGTTCCAACGCCACGGCATGCGGAAGCGCGTAAAGGCTTTGGGCAGAACCGGGTCCTGGAGCGCCGCTTCCCCCCAACTTTGGCCGCCATCGGCGGAGACCAGCACCTTCTTGATGCGGCCGGTGCCGGAATAGGCGATGCCGGAGATCTCGTAATAGCCCGGCTCCTTCAAGACCAAGCCCGGCGAGGGTGTGGTGATGAAGGATTTGACCTCTTGCAGGAAATAGAACCGGTAGGCTTTCCCGTTGGGGAGAATCTGCGAATAGGTGCGCGATTCGTAATAGCTCATCGCCGGCTCTGTGGTGAGCTTGATGCGCCGTACAAATTTGACGTTCATATTGCCTTCGTAGCCGGGCAGCCACAGCCTCATCGGATAACCCTGGCCCGGCTGGATGCGCTCGCCATTCTGATAGAGCGCGATCATGGCGTCGTCCAAGCCCTTGGCTACCGGAACGCTGCGCGACAGGCGCGGGCTGTCGGCGCCTTCGGCGATCATCCATTTCGCCTTGGGATCGACTCCCGCCTCATCGAGCAGCGTAGAGAGAAGCACGCCGGTCCATTCCGAGCATGAGGCCAGGCCATGCAAGGCCTGGACATTGGCTTGGATGGGCTCGTTGGAGAAAAGCGGGGCGGAATTGCCGCCGCATTCCACGAAGCCGATGCGCGACACCATCGGATAGCGCTCGAGCGCCTCGACGGTGAATTCGAGCGGCTGTTTTACCATGCCGTGAATCACGAGGCGATGTTGTGCCGGATCGATATCCGGCACGCCGCCATGGCAGATCGTAAAATGCAGGCCGTTGGGCGTGATGATGCCTTTCAGCAGATGATGCGGCGTACGCGCGCGCGAGTTGCGCGGTTCGTTGTCCGGATTGTCCTGCGTGCGCACCACATGCGCCTCGTAGCGAGATGGAGTCTGATAGGGCGGGATAACGGAGCCGACATGCATGCTCCACGGCCCCTCCTTCAGCGGTTCGGCCGCGGCCCCCGTCAACGATGCGGCAAGCCCGGTGCTTACCGCGCCCGCATAGACGATCCCCTGTCCGAGCAGCGCGCGGCGGTGAAGCAGCCCATTGCCCGCAACCACTTCGGGCTCGGGCGATTGGGCCCGTTCTCTTTTTTTGGACATTCATGCCTCCAACGAGTCCCGTCGCGACGGCGCGCGACTCCGGCCACCGGCGAGGCGGCTCTTCCGCTTGTCATGGTACAGACTGCGGAGACGCCCGAACAGGGCATTCGCGCTGGCGCAACAGGCTAGATTTGCGTGATTTGATGGCCCGCCGGAAGCTTGAACTCCTTCACGGCATGAACCAGCCCATAGATGACGGCTTCCTTCGGCGTGATGTAGACGTCTTTGAACCGGCGGGCGACCAGGATTTCTTCGGGGATCGCCGCGCGCTCGCGCAGAATGCTCTCGGTGCGTGTGTCGTCGGCGAGCGCGGCGTTGAGCGAACTCTGCAGCCGCTCCGACGACATGCCTTCCTGAGAAGGCATGACCGTCGGATGGATCATGAACATGGCGTGCTGCGAACAATATCGCTCATTCGCCGCGACGAATACGGCAACGGCGATCGAACTGACGCTGCCGATGTTATGCGCGACGATGTTCATCGGCAGTCCGCGAATGTGATTATATAGATAGATTCCGTCGGCGACATATCCGCCAAGTGAACTGAAACATAATTGTACTTCGTCGAATCTATCGTTCACGGCCTTGTTAAGAGCCGAAGCGATGCGGCTGACACCGCTCGAATCGACCTGACCCGTATATCCGAGATAAGCGATTTTTCGCCCCACAAGATCAGGCATTACGCAAAAATCCCTTGCTGTATCATGAAGACAATCTGCTCAATCCTTGTGGGAACTCTTGAGGTCACGCTCCGTTCAAATTGTGCCCGAGAGTCCGAACGGGTTTGAGCGAGGAACCCGGAACGAATCGCACGGAACCAAGTTTTCATCGCTGGGGCAAACCAATCACCCAACCTCGAGGAAATTTCCATGGGAAGTGACAGCAATCAACGTTCCGGGCAGCAGGGTCAATCCGGCCAGCAGCACCAGTCAGGTAAGCAGGGCCAAGGAATGCAACAGGGCCAGGGCGGTCAAGGTCAAGGCGATCAGAGCCGCCAAGGCCAGTCCGGCCAGGGGCATTCGGACAAGAGCCAAACCGGTGACAAGGGCCAATCCGGTCAGGGCCGGCAACAGGGGCAGTCGGGGCAGCAGTCCGGCCAGCGCCAGCAGGGTCAGTCCGGAAAAGGTGAATAGCCCCTAAGGCCCTATTTCATAAACGGGGATTTGTCTTTCTCTTAGTAACGAGAGCGCCCGGTCGCGACATTCGCGGCCGGGCTAATTTTGTCCCTGGGCCGGTCGCGACATTCGCGGCCGGGCATTTTTTGCGCTGCGGTCGGGCATTTAATCCTTCGCTTAGCGACATCATATTAAAAAGGTAGCCCGGGAACTAAGGTTCTTGGGGCTTCGCGAATCGGCGCATCGCCGAAGGAGAAACCGCCTTGGATTTTTCGCTTGGCGAAACCGCAGACATGCTGCGCGAAACCGTGCGCGCTTTTTCGTCGAACCATATTGCGCCGAGAGCGGAGGCCATCGATCGCGAAAACACGTTCCCGCGCGACCTCTGGCCCAGACTGGGCGAACTCGGTCTGTTCGGCGTCACCATCCCCGAAAATTATGGCGGGGCCGGCATGGGTTTTGTCGAACAGGTCATTGCCGTCGAAGAAATCAGCCGCGCGTCCGCATCGGTTGGATTGAGCTACGGTGTTCACGCCAATCTCGTCGTCAATCAGCTGTTTCGTTTTGCGACCGAAGAACAGAAGCGCAAATATCTGCCGCGGCTGCTTTCGGGCGAATGGGTCGGCGCGCTCGCCATGAGCGAGCATTCCGCGGGGTCCGATGTCCTCTCAATGCGCACGCGCGCCGAGCGCAGGACGAACGATAGCTTTGTCCTCAATGGCACCAAGATGTGGATCACCAACGGGCCGATTGCTGATCTCATCATCCTCTATGCGAAGACGGGCGACCCAGCCCA
>DASQIQ010000080.1:0-8529 GCA_035631495.1 Micropepsaceae bacterium | reverse complement strand
ACCCTTAGGCCCATGGGCGCGCCGGTGAAAGGCGTGGGCGCCGACGCGTCGGGTCCGCTCTCCTTCATGGATGTGTGGGACGCCATGTGCCGGACCATCATGTCGGCCGGTGCGCGGCGCGGCGCGATGATGGGGACGCTGTCCTGCTCCCATCCCGACATCGAGGCTTTCATCGAGGCCAAGCGCGCCGGCAATCGCCTGCGCAATTTCAACCTCTCTGTGTTGGTGACCGACGAGTTCATGTCCGCGGTCGAAAAGGATCTCTCGTGGAATCTGGTCTTCGAGGGCGTGGTGTACCGGACGGTGTCCGCGCGTGCCCTTTGGGACCGCATCATGGTCGCCACCTATGAATCGGCGGAGCCCGGGGTCATCTTCATCGACCGCATCAATGCGCTCAACAATCTCGGCTATTGCGAGACGATCTACGCCACCAACCCGTGCGGCGAGCAGCCCTTGCCGTCCTATGGCGCATGCCTCTTGGGTTCGATCAACCTCGCCAGGCTGGTGGATCGTCCGTTCACGGAGGAAGCTCGGCTCGATGAAGGAGAATTGGCGAAGCTCGCGCGCGTGGCGGTGCGCTTCCTCGACGATGTGATCGATATTTCGCGCTTTCCGCTTGCGGCGCAGGAACATGAAGCCAAGCAGAAACGGCGCATCGGCCTCGGTGTCACGGGCCTTGCCGACGCGCTGATCTTCTGCCGTGCGCGGTACGGCTCATCCCGGAGTCTCACGCTGATCGAGCGCTGGCTGCGTGTGTTGCGGGACTCGGCTTACGCGGCTTCTGCGGAATTGGCCGCCGAGAAAGGGCCGTTCCCGCTGTTCGACCGCGAGGCCTATCTCGCGCGGCCCAATATCCAGGCGCTGCCCGAACCGGTGCGCGATGGAATCGCCAAACACGGCATCCGCAACGGGCTCCTTACCTCGATTGCGCCGACCGGGACGATTTCGCTCTTCGCCGACAATATCTCCAGCGGCATCGAACCCGTCTTCGCCCATTCCTACACGCGCAACGTGCTGATGCCCGACGGCGCGCGCCGCGAAGAGAAGGTGAGCGACTACGCCTATCGCCGGTTCCGCGCCATGTTCGGCGAAGAGACCGAGCTGCCCGATTATTTCGTCACCGCGCAATCGCTCGTCCCCGCCGATCATCTCGCCGTGCAGGCGGCGGCGCAGAAATATATCGACAGCTCGATCTCCAAGACGATCAACTGCCCGCCGGGGATTTCCTTTGCCGATTTCAAGGAGGTCTATCGCACGGCCTATGAAGAAGGCTGCAAGGGCTGCACCACCTATCGTCCCAACGCGGTAACGGGAGCGGTGCTCGAGGCCGAAGCGGTGCCCTCCCATGCCGCCGCGCCGGAGCCGGCCGCAACCCCCTTGCGCATCGTCGAATCCGCACGCCCCTTCGCGGCCTCAGTGCCGGCGGCGCGTCCTGCGTCTCCCGCCGCCGCGGTCGCGCTGGCGTTGCGCGCCTCCGACCGCCTGCAACCGGCGGACGTGGTTTATATGACCCAGCCGCTGGACCGGCCTGGCGACCTGCCGGGGCACACCTACAAGGTCCGTTGGCCCGATCTCGACCACGCCTTCTACATCACCATCAACGATATCGAGCAGGACGGCCGCAGACGCCCCTTCGAGATTTTCATCAACTCCAAGAACATGGAGCATTATGCCTGGACCGTGGCATTGACCCGCATGATCAGCGCCGTGTTCCGGCGCGGCGGCGACGTCAGCTTCGTGGTGGAAGAGCTGAAAGCGGTGTTCGATCCCCGCGGTGGCCAATGGATGGGCGGGCGCTATATCCCCTCGCTCCTTGCCGCCATCGGCGAGGTGATCGAGCGCCATCTCATCGATATCGGATTCATGGCCAAGCCCGAGCCGGACGCGAACGATGCGCAGCGCGCCGCAGCGGCGGAAGCCAGCGCCGAAGGGGCTGCCGTGCGCACCTGTCCGCGCTGTTCGGCGGCCGGCTTGGTCAAGCTTGAAGGCTGCGACACCTGCATGTCCTGCGGCTATTCCAAATGCGCCTGATCGATAGAGGGCGATTCATGGCGGCTTGACGCGTGCATTCGCGCCGGCTTTGTCGCACATTTGGTTCATGTCCTATTCCAGCCGCATTTTCATCTATGGGCCGGTCGGCCTTCTGCTGTTGATCGTCGTGCTCTATTCGGTTTTCTGGCGTGTCCAGGCGGATACGCTCTCGGCACGCCTGGATCGCGCCAATGGGGGAGAAGTGATTCCCGGAATCACCTTTGCCTTCGCCGGGAAAAGCGTGGGCGGATATCCCTTTCGGCTCGACGCGGTGCTTTCGGGCGTCACCTTTTCCTACCAAGGCGCGGAAGGCGAGACTGCCTGGCGAACAGAGGAGCTTGCGCTGCATGCGCTGTCTTACAACCTCGATCGCTACATCCTGGAGGTAACGGGACTGCAATCCTTCTCGCGTCCGCCGGCGACGCAGGGAAGCGTTCCGCGCCTCATTTACGCGACACCCGCGATCGCGCGGGCGAGCGCGATTCTCAATAACGGGCGGCTTGCGCGGTTCGACCTGGATCTATGGGAACCGCAAGCCAAGGACGCAACCCAAGGTGCCGATCCGAAACGCAGTCTCTCCGCGGACCGGGCGCAACTTCATCTGCTCGCGCGGCCGGACAATACGATCGATGTGGCGGCACAAATCAACAATGCCCGCATCGGTGCAGGCTACGCGGCGGCGAATGCGGAGCTTGTGCTGCCGCTGATCGATCTGCGCGCCAAACTGACGGAGAGCTCGGCGCTCGAGGGGCTCGCCGCAGGCAAGATGAGCGTTGCCGATGCGGCGCAAGCCTGGCGCGAACGCATGGGAGAACTGGACGTCAGCGACCTGACGCTGAATTGGCCCGATGCCCGCGCCGGTCTCAAGGGCGAAGTCGCGATCGACCAGGCCGGCCGTGCCAGCGGGCGCCTCCAGGGCGATAGGGTGCAGAACGGAAAAACGCCGGTGCGGTTTGGTTTGACGCTGGACGGTGGCGGCATACATACCGCCGCGCTACCTGCTTCCGCTGCGAGGCCCTGAGCGGCCAAAATTGGGCGCCGGCGTATCCTGCCCCGCCTCGATGATCGAGCGCCTGATGGCGCGCGTGCGCGTGAAAAGATTGAACAGCGCCTCGCCATCGCCCCAACGCACCGCGCGCTGCAACGCCGCGAGGTCCTCGTTGAAGCGGCCCAGAATTTCCAGCACCGCTTCTCGATTGTTGAGAAAGACGTCGCGCCACATGGTGGGATCGGAAGCGGCGATGCGGGTGAAATCGCGAAAACCGCTGGCGGAATATTTGATCACTTCGCTCTGCGTGACGCTTTCGAGATCGGCTGCCGTGCCCACAATATTATAGGCGATCAAATGCGGTACATGGCTGGTGATGGCGAGCACGAGATCATGGTGCTTGGGTTCCATGATCTCGACAGCGCTGCCGCAGCGCCGCCAGAACTCCTTCAGTTTTGCCAGGGCACCCGCATCCGTGTCCGGTAGCGGCGTCAAGATGCACCAACGGCCGTCGAACAATTCTGCGAAACCCGCTTCCGGTCCGGACTGCTCGGTGCCTGCGATCGGATGTCCGGGTATGAAGTGCACCCCTTTGGGAACATGCGGGCTCACCTCTTTCACGACCACGCCCTTTACCGAGCCGACATCGGTGAGGATTGCACCGGACTTCAGATGCGGTGCAATCGATTCGGCCAGCGCCGCATACGTTCCCACGGGAGTCGCCAGGATCACGAGATCGGCGTCTGCGACGGCGGACCCAAGATCGGCATGAAGCGAATCCGCAAAGCCCATTTTTTCCGCGCGAGCGCGGGTCTCGGCGCGCGGCGCATAGCCGGCAATGTGACGAGCAAGATTGGCGCGGCGGCTCGCATGGGCAATGGACGAGCCGATGAGACCGACACCGATCAGCGCAATTTTTTCGAAGATCGGGGCTTCGCTCATCATCTCGCCATGAAAGCGGCGAGCGCCTCAACGGCCGCCCGGTTCGCTTCCTCGCTCCCGACAGTG
Organism: Micropepsaceae bacterium; assembly: GCA_035631495.1. GTDB lineage: Bacteria > Pseudomonadota > Alphaproteobacteria > Micropepsales > Micropepsaceae > CAIYRG01. The sequence goes on along the minus strand of DASQIQ010000080.1, from coordinate 4,502 downwards.
AGGCGCAGGCATTGCGGCAAATCATAGGAGGCGCAGCCGCGCAGGATGATGCCGCGCGCCATGAGAAAGCGGTCGGCATCCGCCGCGCTCCGCCCCGCTTTTTGCGGGAAATGGATCAGCAGGAAATTGGCGACGCTGTCGTCGACACGAAGCCCGGTTTTCCGGATCTCTTCGATCAGCCAGTCGCGCCAGACTTCATTGTGACGAATCACCGCTTCCACATGGGAGCGATCGGCGAGCGCGGCCACCCCTGCATTCTGTGCGGCAATGTTGACGTTGAAGGGCGCGCGCACCCGATTGAGCACATCGGCCACCTGTTTGGGGCAATAAGCCCAGCCGATGCGGATGCCGGCAAGGCCATAGGCCTTCGAGAACGTACGCGTCATCACCACATTCTCTGACGTGCTGACCAGCTCGATGCCCGCTTCGTAATCGTTGCGTCGAACATATTCCGAATAGGCCGCGTCGATGACGAGAAGCGCCGTATCGGGAAGCGCCGCGTGCAACCGCCGCATGTCCGATACCGTAACGTAGCTCGCCGTGGGATTGTTCGGATTGGCAAGATAGACAAGGCGCGTTTTTGCGCTCACACGGGCAATCATATCGCCGATATCGAGTTTCAGATCGCGCGTGGGGACTTCGACCGGAACCCCGCTATTGGCCAGCGTGGAGATCTTGTAGACCGAAAAAGAGTGGGCGCTGAACAAAACCTCGTCTTTCGGCCGGACATAAGAATTGGCCAGCAAAGTGAGGATTTCGTCCGACCCATTGCCGCACACGATGCGGTCGGCGCCAAAGCCATAATGGGCGGCAATGGCTTCACGCAAGATGCGTGCGCTGCCCTCCGGATAGGCGCCGAGCTTTGGTTCGGCCGACTCATAGGCCGCAACGGCTTTGGGACTGGGACCAAATGGGCTCTCGTTCGAGGACAGCTTGTACACGCGCGCGGCCCCGGCGGCCTCCGAGCGGCCAGGCACATAGGCCTCGATATCCATCACGCCGGGTTTAGGGGTAAGGCTCATGAAACCTGGTCCATCATCGCAACGCCCGGGGCAACACGATCGGATTGGCGTAACCACCGATCGGCACCACACGCGCAATGGACTCGCCGGCCATTTCGGCGAGCGCGGCAAGACGGGGATCGTCCTTGCCGACGAAGTCACGCACCTCCAGCAAAATCTCGTCGGGCACCTTCTTTTCCATCAGTCTTCCGGCGGCAGCCAGTCGGGCCGGAAGGCCCGCAGTCTTCAGAAGGGACTGCAGCGTGGTGCGCGAAACTCCCGGAGCGATCTCCAGGAGGAGCAGCGTCGTATCCTCGCCGGTCGGTTCCTGTTCCACGGTGCCGATGGCGTAGCCCGAAAGGACATCCTCGCCATCGACCAGGAACGGCAGTTTGACGACCACGCGCGGGCCCTTCTCGCCCGCCGGCGCAAGCTGAGCCCACCAAGCCTGGCCCGGCTCCTCGATCAGGGGGAGCGGGACGATACCCAACGAATTGGGTTCTTCGGCGCAGGCATGAACCACCATCGATGGGCGCGTATGGCTGCGGATGGGGGTCAGCGACCCGAAATGCGCATGGGCCAGATCGATGAACGCGGTCTGGTTTTCCCCGGCATAGACGTGAAGCTGGAATTTGCCCTGAACCCGCAGGCTCGCGGCGATGATCTCACGCCAGATACGGGCAAGGACGCGCGGCGGCAGATCGCCCCGGTGCCGTGCGATCAGACGGCGCAGAATCGCCGCTTCGCGCGCCGGCCTGATCGCGCCCTTGCCCTGCAATGCCCCGGGCTGTTTCACCTTGGCGATGGCATGGCTGACCTCGGCCCGGCGGATCAGAAGATCGTGGAGGGCGTCGTCGATCTCGTCGATCTCGCGCCGGAGACCCTCAAGCGTCTCATTCTGTTTCGGCATGAACGGACCAATCCCAGCGTCACGCGGCGGGTGCCACCCGCGCTGACCCACACATCTCGCTTGCCTATTGATAGGGGCGGAGGCGCGCAAAATCAAAGCGTTGCGGGCGGGCGGGCTTTGCCGCAGTCTGCCGCGGGAAAAAGATGGGCCATCATGTTCCAAGCCGAAGCATCCTGGCTGGAAAAGCTGCTGCGGGAGCGGGCGCCCGAAGAGCTGTCGCCGCTTCTGAACATCGGCAGCAGCACGAGACAGTTCCGCGAGGTGGAACAACCCTGGACCGAACAGCGTCTGTTCATGCCCCTGAAAGCGCGCGGCGTGAAACTGATCCATCTGGACGCGCGCGAAGGCGAAGGCATCGACATACGAGCCGACATCCTGGAAGAGGCCGATCTTCCGCGCATCCGCGCGTTTGGGCCCAAATCGATTCTGTGCTGCAATATCCTGGAGCACGTGCGCGATCCCAAATCCCTCGCGAGGCGCTGCATCGAGATCGTAGGTCCAGGTGGTTTCATTTTCGTCACCGTGCCGTTCAGCTATCCCCACCATCGCGACCCGATCGACACCATGTTCCGTCCCTCCCCCGAGGCTCTCGCCAGCCTGTTCTGGCCCGCCCATATGCTGCGCGGGGAAATCATCGATGTCGGCGAATCCTACCGCGGCCAGGTTCGGCGCCGGCCTTGGATCCTGTTCCGCCATATCTTGCGATTTCCGTTTCCTTTCATAGACTTCGAGGGTTGGAAACGGTCGATGCGAAAACTCTATTGGTTGTTCGACAATTATCGCATCACGGGCGCCCTGTTCCATGTGCTGCCCGCCACGGAGATGCCCCGCAAGGCGGCGCTCGTTGACAGCGCGGGGCGCGCGCCTTAGGTCCCCCCGGAAGGAGAACCGCTTGTCCGACGCCGCCCATCCTCGTTTTCTACGTCCCATGAAGGCGCCGGCGGAGAATCGCGGCCAGGTGCTCGAGTTCGGCGTGGAACATCCCCTCGTTCTGGATTCCGGCAAGCGTCTATCCCCGCTCACCATCGCCTATATGACCTATGGCACGCTAAATGCGGCGCGCTCGAACGCGGTCCTGGTGTGTCATGCGCTGTCGGGCGACCAGTTCGTCGCCAGCACGCATCCGGTCACCGGCAAGCCCGGCTGGTGGGACTACGCTGTCGGGCCGGGCAAGCCCATCGACACCGATCGGTTCTACGTGATTTGCGCCAATGTCGTCGGCGGCTGCATGGGCACGACGGGGCCGGGCGAGATCGACCCTTCAACGGGTGAACCCTATGGGCTCGGTTTTCCGCTGGTGACGGTGGGCGACATGGTGCGCGCCCAGGCCATGCTGCTGGATGCGCTCCAGATCGATCAGCTCCTGTGCGTGCTTGGCGGTTCGATGGGCGGCATGCAGGTGTTGCAATGGGCCGCCTCCTATCCGCACCGCGTCTATTCCGCCATGCCACTTGCAACGGCGGCGCGCCATTCGGCGCAGAACATCGCGTTTCACGAAGTGGGACGCCAGGCGATCATCGCCGATCCCGATTGGAAGGCCGGCGATTACGCGCTGGCGGGCGTCAGGCCGTCCAAAGGACTGGCGGTCGCCCGCATGGCCGCCCACATCACCTATCTCTCGGAAGCGGCGCTGCAGCGCAAGTTCGGGCGCGAACTGCATGACCGCAACGCACTGTCCTTCGGCTTCGATGCGGATTTCCAGATCGAATCCTATTTGCGCCATCAAGGCATGACCTTCGTCGACCGGTTCGATGCGAATTCCTATCTCTACATCACGCGGGCGATGGATTACTTCGATCTGGCGGGCGATTACGGCGGCGTGCTGGCCGAAGCGTTTCGTGGCACGAAGACGCGCTTTTGCCTCGTCTCGTTCACCAGCGATTGGCTGTTTCCCACCAGCGAAAACAAACGCATCGCTCATGCGCTGAATGCCGCGGGCGCCAATGTCAGCTTCGTGGAAATCGCCAGCGACCGCGGGCACGACGCCTTTCTCCTCGATGAGCCGGAGCTGTTCGACACCATGCGCGGATTTCTGGGTGCGGCCGCAGCGGTGAAGGGCATTCCATGAATCGCGCGGACAGGATCATTGCAGGCTCCGCGCTTCGCCCCGACCTTGCCGCCATCGCCGAAATGATTCCGGCCGATGCGCGTGTGCTTGACATCGGCTGCGGCGACGGTTCGCTGCTGGAATACCTGGTGCGCGTGAAGAATGTGGACGGCAGGGGCCTGGAGCTCTCCCAGCAGAACGTCAATCACTGCGTCGCGCGCGGGCTTTCGGTGGTCCAGGGCGATGCCGATACCGACCTCTCGGAATATCCCTCCGGTATATTCGACATCGTGATCCTCTCCCAGACCATTCAGGCGACGCGCCGGCCGCGCCATGTGCTTCATGAGTTGCTGCGCATCGGCAAGCGCACCATCGTGTCCTTTCCGAATTTCGGCCATTGGCGCATTCGCCTCTCGCTTCTGCTTACGGGCCGCATGCCGGTGACCAGGACCCTGGGCCATGTGTGGCACGACACACCCAATATCCATCTCTGCACCATCAATGATTTCCTGGTGCTGGCGCATGAAGTCGGCGCGCAGATCGA
>DASQIQ010000079.1:0-9995 GCA_035631495.1 Micropepsaceae bacterium | reverse complement strand
TGTGAGTCTCACCTCGCATATGTGGTCTGGCTACAATCTCCTTGCCAATCTCGCCATGTGGCGCAAATTGCCCGCGGACGTCAGAGACGCGATCGAACGCAACGCCGTCAAATATGTGAAACTGCAACGCGCCGACAATATCGCGCTGAATGCTTCGCTCGAGGATTCCTTGAAGAAGCGCGGCATGATGTTCACCACCACCGACACCACTGGCTTCCGTCCCCCGCTCGCCGATTTCTACCGGCGCTGGAAGGACCATTTCGGCGCCAAAGCCTGGACGATGCTCGAAGCCCATGTCGGCAAGCTCGGCTAGTGTCCCGATTCCGAAATTTGCTTCATCTCAATATAGCGCTCCTGGCGAATTTCGGAATCAAAAGGACACTAGCAAATGATTGAGTCTTAATGTCGTTTCGGTTCCGCAGGTCGCCAGGAGCCCGATATCGATGATCTAGCGAACTTCGGAACCACGACACGAGAACGGAACGAATCCGACTGAATGTTGTTTTTGATCCTGGACCTCTCTTCAGGAGGCGATCATGGCTGATGTGCACCCGGCTTCCGCGCTCTGGCCGGAATCCATCAAAGGCCATTGGAAGCTCTTCCTCATCGAAGGGATCGTGCTTGTCATTCTTGGGATCGGCGCCATGCTTATCCCAATCGTTGCCAGCTTGGCCGTAGCCATATTTCTCGGCTGGCTGTTTCTGGTGGGCGGCATCGTTGGTGCGGTGACCACGCTGATGGGCCGTAACGCGCCGGGCTTCTGGTGGTCGCTGATCTCCGCGGCCATCACCATCATCGCCGGCTTGTATTTGGTGGGTTGGCCGGTCGCCGGAGCGGTCTCGCTTACCATCGTGCTCGCGGCCTATCTGGTGGCCGAGGGTATCGCGTCCATGCTCTTCGCCTATGAGCACCGCCGCCAGCTCCCCGCCCGCTGGGGCTGGCTGTTCCTGAACGGCATCATCGATCTGTTCTTGGCCGGGATCATCGTCTGGCTGCTGCCTCTCGCGGCGGTGTGGGCACTTGGCCTGATAGTCGGCATCGATTTCATCTTCGGCGGCGCGTCACTCGTCGGCATGGCGCTCGCCGCGCGGGACGCCTAGGCGATTAAAGCTGCCAATCGAATCGGAAGTCCCCCGCCTTGCGTTGAAGGACGATGGCGCCACACATCGCTTGCGTGTCATCCTTGGGTGACACGGGGAAAGGGGATGAAATGACCGGCAGGATCAGTCCATTCGCGGGGAAGCCGGTCCCATCTTCCATGCTGGTGAATGTGCCGCGCCTGATGACGGCTTATTTCGTTCAGCAGCCCGATCCATCCGTGCCGGAGCAACGCGTCGCCTTCGGCACGTCGGGCCATCGCGGCTCGGCCTTCGATACCGCATTCAACGAAGCGCACATCTTGGCGACCACCCAGGCGATATGCCTATACCGTCAGGGGAAGGGGATCGACGGACCGTTATTCCTCGGCATCGACACGCATGCTTTGTCGGAAGCTGCCCGTGCCAGCGCCATCGAGGTTCTGGCCGCCAACGGCGTCACCACCATGCTCGATGCTGCCGGCGGCTACACGCCGACGCCGCTGATCTCCCATGCGATCCTCACGCACAACAAAGGGCGCAGTAGCGGCTTGGCCGACGGGATCGTCATCACGCCCTCGCACAATCCGCCCGAGGATGGCGGCTTCAAATACAATCCCCCCAATGGCGGCCCCGCCGATGTCGACGCGACCAATTGGATCGAACGCACCGCCAATGACTTCCTCGCGAACGGCATGAAAGGCGTGAACCGCATTCCCTATGGGCGGGCGAGCAAGTGCGCGTGCGTAAAGACCCGCGATTATATCGGCGCCTACACTGCCGATTTGGACAACGTCGTCGACATGCAGGCCATCCGCGCCGCGGGCGTGAAGATCGGCATCGATCCATTGGGCGGTGCCGGCGTTCACGTCTGGCAACCGATGATCGACCGCTATCGCATCGACGCGCGTATCGTGAACGACGTGGTCGATCCGACCTTCCGCTTCATGACTGCCGATTGGGACGGCAAGATCCGCATGGATTGTTCCTCGCCCTACGCGATGGCGCGGTTGATTTCCATGCAGCAGGATTTCGACGTGGCATTCGCGAATGATACCGACGCCGACCGCCACGGCATCGTCACCCGTTCCAGCGGGCTGATGAATCCGAATTATTACCTCGCCGTGGCGATTTCCTATTTGTGCCAAAACCGTCCGCAATGGCGCGGCGATTCCGCCATCGGCAAGACCGTCGTCAGCAGCGGGATGATCGACCGCGTGGTGTCGAAGCTGCGGCGGAAATTGGTGGAGGTGCCCGTAGGGTTCAAATGGTTCGTCGATGGACTGCTTGGCGGCACGTTTGGATTCGCCGGAGAGGAAAGCGCGGGCGCGTCCTTCCTTCGCCGCGACGGTCAGGTATGGACGACCGACAAGGATGGCATCATCCTTGGATTGCTTGCGGCCGAGATCACCGCCCGCATGGGGCGCGATCCGGGCGAACTGTACGACCGTCTGACCCAGGAATTGGGCCCCTCCTTCTATGAGCGCATCGACGTGCCGGCGACGCCCCAGCAGAAAAAAATTCTGAAGGCTTTTGACCCCGCTCAGCTCGATGTGAAGGAGCTCGCGGGAGAGCCCATTGAATCCATGCTTTCGAGAGCGCCGGGCAATGGCGCGCCTATAGGCGGGATCAAGATCATCGCCAAATCGGGCTGGTTCGCGGCGCGACCTTCCGGCACCGAAGACGTTTACAAGGTCTACGCCGAAAGTTTCCGTGACGCGGAGCATTTGCGCCAGATCCAGCATGATGCACAACTCTTGCATTCCCGCATTTTCGCCGGCGCAAATGCCTGACGCCTGAGGGCTTCGATGAGCCTGGACGCGGTTCTCTTATCGCGGCTGCAATTCGCTTTCACGATCGGCTACCACATATTGTGGCCGGCCTACACGATCGGGATTTCCGGTTTCATCGTGGTTCTGGCGCTGCTGTGGCGCGCCACGCGAAAGCCGGTGTATCGCGAGCAATTGCGCTTCTGGATTCATCTCTTCGCGCTGGGCTTCGCCATGGGCGTGGTAACCGGCCTCGTGCTCTCCTACGAGATCGGCACCAATTGGAGCGTATTCGCGATGCGCACCAGCAATGTGATCGCACCGTTCTTCAGCTATGAGGTGCAGACCGCATTCTTCCTGGAAGCCGGCTTTATCGGGATCATGATATTTGGAATGGATCGTTTTCCGGAACGGCTGCACATCTTCTCCTGCTTCATGGTGGCGCTCGGCGCGGTCGCGAGCGCGTTCTGGATTCTGGCGGCGAACAGCTGGATGCAGACGCCCTCAGGCTTTCGTATGGAAGGGAACAATTTCCAGATCGAATCCTGGCGAGCGGCAATCTTCTCGCCCTCTTTACCCTATCGCTTCGCCCATATGATGGTTGCGTCTTATCTCACCGGGGCCTTTGTCGTAATCGGGGTGATGGGTTGGTACCTCTGGCGCCGCCAGCATCTGAATTTTGCGCGCGCGGGATTCTCGCTGGCATTGGCAATCGCCGGTGTGCTTTCGCCGCTTCAGCTCGTCATCGGGGATTTGCATGGCCTGAACAGCTTTCGCTATCAGCCCGTCAAGGTTGCCGCCATGGAAGGCGATTGGGAAAGCGGCGCCCATCAGTCTCTCACGCTGTTCGCCTGGCCCGACATGGCGCGCGAGCGCAACGATTTCGCCGTCGATATCCCCGAACTCGGCAGCCTCATCCTCACTCACCGGATCGATGGCATGGTGCCCGGCCTGAAATCCGTGCCACGCGAAGACCGGCCCAACGTGCCGATCGTGTTCTTTGCCTTCCGCATCATGGTCGGCTGCGGACTTATCCTCATCGCCATCGCATGGACGGGACTCTGGCTGCGCTGGCGCGGCCGGCTGTATGACACGGGTTGGTTCAGCTTCATCTGCGCGTTCGCCAGTCCGCTCGGTTTCATCGCGATATTGGCCGGTTGGACCGTGACCGAGACCGGCCGGCAGCCTTGGATCGTCTACGGACGGATGCGCACCGCCGAGGCTGTCGCACCGGTGGATGCCGCGGCCGTTGCCAGTTCCTTCGCGCTGTTTGTCGTGGTCTACTTCGTCTTGCTCGCGACGTTCTTCTATTTTGCCGTTCGCATCGTGCTCGCGGGACCGGAAACTCCCGAGCCCGAGCGCGAACCGCTCGCAGTGCGCCCCGGACGCGATTCCGCGCCAGCGCAAACACCGGCGGAGTGAGCCGTGGCCCTCGATCTTCCTCTCATCTTCGCCCTCACCGTCGCATTTTCCATCGCTCTCTATGTGGTGCTCGACGGCTTCGACCTCGGCATCGGCATTCTTTTTCTCTTCGCGCCCACCGATCGCGAGCGCGACACCATGATGAATTCCATCGCGCCGGTCTGGGACGGCAACGAGACCTGGCTGGTGATGGGCGGCACGTTGTTGTTTGCCGCTTTTCCTGTGGTCTACGCAGCGGTGCTGCCGGCATTCTATGTGCCGCTGATGCTGATGCTTTTCGCGCTGGTGTTCCGCGGCGTCGCCTTCGAATTCCGTTTTCGCGCCATGCGATCGCGATTTCTGTGGGATTGGGCGTTTTCGGCGGGGTCGGGGCTCGCGGCCTTGATGCAGGGGATGATGCTGGGCGCCTTTATCGACGGCGTTCCGGTCCGTGACGGCCACTTCGCCGGCACGACGTTCGCATTTTTCAGCGGCTTCTCATTGGCGAGCGGCTTCGGTGTGGTGGCGGGTTACGCGCTTCTGGGCGCGACGTGGCTGATATTCAAGACCGAAGCAACGACGCAGGATTTCGCGAGGCGTCTCGCACCGGCGAGTTTGGCGGCCACCCTGCTGTTCATCGCCATTGTCAGCGTCTGGACGCCATTTGCCCATCCTTTCATCAGGGATCGCTGGTTTTCACTGCCGAATTTCCTGTTCCTCTGGCCAGTGCCGTTCGTGACGGCTGTACTGGCGTTCGGCATCTGGGGCGCCGTCACGGGGAAGCGCGATCACCTGCCGTTCCTGCTGTCAATCGGACTGTTCATGATCGCGTTCATCGGGCTTGGCATCAGCCTCTGGCCTTACGCGATTCCCTACGGCGTGACGATCCGGCAAGCCGCGGGCTCAAGGGACACGCTGTTATTCCTCGCTGTCGGGACCGCGATCATCTTACCGGTTACGCTCGCTTATCTTGGTTATGCGCACTGGATCTTCCGCGGCAAGGTTTCAACCGGTTACGAACACTGATCAGCTTCGCCGCGCGCGGACGAACCGCGCGAGACGCTTCTCGCTACCCGGCAGCGCGAAAATATCGCCGGCGGGCAGGCGGCGGCGCCAATTGGGATGCTCATTGATTGTGCCGGGCAAATTGGGCTGTTCCTCCAGCGCGAGCACATCCTCGACGGGGATAATCGCCAGACGCGACGGCGTCTCCCCGACATAGGCGAGCGAACCGTCTACGACGTCTTCCGGCGCGTCCGGAGGCGGCGGCTCGCCTTGCGCGCAGCCGGCATGCTGCAGGGCAGCCCAAAGCAGGTTCCGGTCCTCCGCGCGTGCCGCCTGCTCGGATGGCTTGTCGCTGCCGCGCGGGTTCATCCCAAGTTCGCTGCGCCAATCGATGTCGCGCCCGCGCCACCAACCCGCGACCGTCGGCAAATCATGCGTGCTGGTCATGGCCACCGCGTCGCGCCGCCAACGCGAAGGCGCAGTGAACAGGCCCCATTCGCGTTCGAACCACATCACCTGCATGCCGTCGAGGCCGCGATGCGCCAGCAAATCGCGAAAGCCGTGAGGCACGGTTCCCAAATCCTCGCCGATGACGATGGCGCGGTGGCGATGGGATTCGAGCGCGACCAGACGCATCAGATCGTCCATCGGATAGCGCAAATAAATGCCTTCCGTCGGCTTGGCGCCTTCCGGGATCACCCAGAGGCGCATCAGGCTCATGATGTGGTCGATGCGCAGGCCGCCCGCATGGGCCATGTTCGCGCGCAGCAGCGCGATGAAGGCAGCGAACCCGGTGTCGCGCAACGCGCTTGGGGAATGCGCGGTGAGACCCCACCCTTGACCGAGGTAGTTGAACGGATCGGGCGGCGCGCCGATGGTCAACCCCATTAGGAAGTCTTTCGGTGCACCCCAGCAGTCGCTGCCGCTGGGATCGACGCCCGTGGCGAGGTCCGCGATCAGTCCGATGGTCATGCCGGCTTCGCGCGCGCTCGTCTGGGCCGCGTCCGCGCTTTTCGCCGCGAGGAATTGGAGGAAGCGGTGATAATCCACCTCATGGTGATGTTCGCGCGCAAATTCCGCAACGGCGGTGCTGGACGCGTCGCGATAGGCTTGCGGCCATTGCCGCCAGCTCCAAATGCCCTGCTCCCGAAATTGCCCGTCCAGCACTTCGAAGATGGCATGGCGCAGCAAGCGTTCGCCGCCTTCGTCACAGAAGGCTTGGAACGCGTCGCTGTTTCCGCCCGCGCCAAGCGACTCATAGCCCCGCTTCAGCGCGGCGAATTTCTTCGCAGATGCTGTGGGCCAATCGATCAGCCCGTCCGCCCCGTCGTCTTGCGCGAATTCGCCTCCCACGAGAGCCAAATCCGCGTAAAGCGGATTGAGAAAAAGCCGGCTGGACGCGCTATAGGGGCTGATATGCGAATGGTCGGAGGGAAAAAGCGCGTGCGTCGGGCTCACGCTGATGGCGTCGATGCCGCGCTTGGCTGCTTCGCGCAAGAATTCGGTGAGCGCGGCAAAATCGCCAAAGCCCGCGCTATGTCCGCCGCGTAGCGCGTAGAGTTGAACGCCGAGCCCCGCCAGGCGCCGATCCGATAGGTCCGCGAGCTCAAAGCAGCGTGGCGGCGCAACGGCAACCATGGCTTGGGCGCCGTCGATCGAAAGTGGGTGATAACCCGGCATCTCCGGCGCGGTGAGGACATGGCTGCCGGCCATATATGTTTCACCGGCCCACGCGGTCACCAACGGCGCCGGTCTGTGCCTCTGTTCGTCGAGTCTCGCGCTGCTCTCGGCGATTTGCGCCACGCTGACAGACGGAAGATCCAGCGCCGCAAGCACTTTGCGCAATGTCTCGGGCGTAACCGAGTGAGGTTCGCCCGCCGCGTCAACCCAATCGATTTCCAAACCCGCCTTTGTCGCCAGCGCGAATAGGGCGTCGTCGCTCATGGATGCATCTAGTCTTCGGGTTGCAGGATCAGAGTGGCGAGCGGCGGCAGCAAAAGCGAGAGAGATTGGGCGTGACCATGCGCCGCGCGCGGCTGGCTGTCGGCCCAGGTTCCGTTGCCGAGATTGGAGCCGCCATAGACATGTGAATCCGTGTTGATGAGCTCGCGCCAGCGTCCGGCCACGGGCACGCCAACGCGATATTCCCAGCGCGGCACGGGAGTCATGTTCACGATGGCGATGATGGGCTTTGCGCCGGGAACCTTACGTTCATAGGCAAAGACGCTCTGGGCGGAATCATCGCCGATGATCCAGCGGAACCCTGATGGGTCGGCATCGCCTTGCAATGCGCGCTCGTGCCGGTATAGGCGGTTCAGATCGCCGATCAGGCGCTGCAAGCCGGCATGCCGCTCGTCATGCAGACTTTCCCATGCGATCTGGCCGTCATGGTTCCACTCGTGCTTCTGGCCGATCTCATTGCCCATGAAGAGCAGCTTCTTGCCCGGATGCGTCCACATGAATCCGAAATAGGCGCGCAAATTGGCGTGCTTCTGCCAATCATCGCCCGGGGCGCGCTCATAGAGCGAATGTTTGCCATGCACCACTTCGTCATGGGAAAGCGGCAGGATGAATTTCTCAGAGAACGCGTAGAGCAGGCCGAAAGTCAGGTCGTCATGGTGCCATTTGCGATGCGCCGGATCGCGGCCAAGATAGCGCAGCGTGTCGTGCATCCAGCCCATGTCCCATTTGTACGAAAAACCAAGACCGCCATATGACACCGGCGCGGTGACGCCCGGCCAAGCGGTCGAATCTTCGGCAATCGTGATGGCGCCGGGACAGCGCTCGGCGATCATCGCATTGAGCCGGCGCAGGAATTCGATCGCCTCCAAATTTTCGCGCCCGCCATAGCGGTTGGGAATCCACTCGCCCGGCTCGCGCGAATAATCGCGGTAGAGCATGGATGCGACGGCATCGACGCGCAGCCCGTCGATATGGAACTGGGTGAGCCAGAAGAGTGCGCTCGCAATCAGGAAACCCTGAACCTCGCTGCGGCCGAAATTGTAGATGCAGGTGTTCCAATCGCGATGCAGGCCTTCGCGGGGATCCTCGTGCTCGTACAGCGCGGTGCCGTCGAAGCGCGCCAGGCCATGCGGATCGTTGGGGAAATGTCCGGGCACCCAATCCAGGATCACGCCGAGATGGGCGCGGTGACAGGCATCGACAAATTGCGCGAAGTCCTCGGGCGAGCCATAGCGGGCCGACGGCGCGAATTGCGACAGCGGCTGATAACCCCATGAACCGCCGAACGGATGCTCCATGATGGGCAGCAATTCGATATGGGTGAATCCGAGCCCGGTGACATAGGGAATGAGGCGTGTCGCTAATGCGCGCCAATCCAGCGTGCCGTTGGGCTGATCATCGGGGCGCATCCAGGAACCGGCATGGACTTCATAGATCGAGATCGGCGCGTCTTGTGCCTGCGCGCCGGCGCGCGTCGCCATCCATTCGGCATCATTCCAGGCGAATGTTTCGGGGCGCGCCACAACAGATGCGGTGGCGGGCGAAGGTTCGGTGGCGCGTGCCAGAGGGTCGGCCTTCGGCGGCAGATGCGCGCCGTCAGGTGCGATGATGTCGTATTTGTACCGCTCGCCGGGCTTGAGCCGCGGCATGAACAACTCCCACACGCCGGCGCTGTGACGCAGCCGCATGGGATTGCGCCTCCCGTCCCAGCTGTTGAAATCGCCGACCAGCGAGACGCGCCGCGCGTTGGGCGCCCACACCGCGAAGCGCACACCTTCCACCCCGTCTACCGTCGCGACATTGGCGCCGAAGCGATGCGGCAAGTCCCAATGTGTGCCCTCGGAAAAGAGGTGCAGGTCGAGATCGCTCAGCAAGGGCCCGAAGGAGTAAGGGTCTTCGGTTTCGTGCACGCCGCCCGGCCATTGGATGCGCAGCACATAGCGGCCGGCCTCGGGCATCGATCCAACGAAAACGCCGTCATGCGTGGGGGAGGGAGCAAGCAGCGCGAGCAATCCGCCGTCTTCGGCGGCGCGCGCCTCCACGGCAATGGCGCCCGGAAAAAAGGCGCGCACGACATATCCGTCCGGCGTGTGGTGCCGTCCGAGCAGCGAGAAAGGATCGTTCAGATCGCCGCGCAGCAGCGCATCCAAAGCGCGCGTTATCTCTGTCGCATCGCTGTGGTCCGTCTGGCTCCCACGAACCCGTGTCGAGCGACTTTTTTTCTGGGGTGATCCCTGCATGCCGCAAGGGTAGCAATATTTCACCTGCAAATGCGATTGCACTAACCGGCGCGTAGAATCTTGGCACATAAGCGCAGATCATCGACCAGGCCGGTGAATTCCCGCTTCTTGTCGTTGGAATCCTTGATCCGCAGCAGCGCCGAGGGATGGATGGTGACGACGAGCTTGCGTGTCTCGTCGAGGGGCAAGACCTCGCCGCGCGCTCGGTTGATGGGAACGGGCTTTCCCGTCAGGCTGCGCGCGGCCGTAGCGCCGAGCGCGACGACGAGCTTGGGCTTCACCAGCGCGCGCTCGATGTCGTTCCACCATTTGCAGCGTTCGATCTCATAAGCATTGGGCCGCTTATGCAGACGGCGCTTGCCTCGCTGTTCGAATTTGAAATGCTTGACGGCATTGGTGACGAAGATCGCTTTGCGGTCGAGGCCCGCTTCCGCGATGGCGCGGTCGAGCATGCGGCCCGCCGGTCCGATGAAGGGATGGCCGGCGAGGTCTTCATCGTTGCCCGGCTGTTCGCCCACCATCATCAGGGGCGCATGTTCCGG
>DASQIQ010000078.1:0-5495 GCA_035631495.1 Micropepsaceae bacterium | reverse complement strand
GAGCGACGCGACCTCGGGCTTGAAAATCGCCGCCGGCTTGACGCGCTCCTGTGGCGACATGAATGGACTGCCGCCGGTGGTGAGATTGATCACCGCATTGGTCTGCTGCTTGATGCGCGGCAGGAACCGCGCGAAGGCTTCGGGCGTCTGATCGGGCTTGCCGGTTTCAGGATCGCGCGCGTGCAGATGAAGGATGGCCGCGCCCGCTTCCGCGGCGCCTAGCGCATCGGCAATGATTTGGTCCGGCGTGATCGGCAGATGCGGCGACATCGAAGGCGTGTGGATGGCGCCGGTGACCGCACAGGTGATGATCACTTTCCGGGTGGTCATCTTGCAACTGATCTAGCCACCGCCGCCCGCGCCGCCGGTCCCGCCCATCGCATCATTGGCGGCTTTCACCACTTCCGGCGGCATCGCGAAGGCCGTCGCGAGGAGCTTCGCAACCTTCTCGCCGTCGACCTCTTTCACTTCGAGACGCTGTTTCTTGGCGTCGGCAAGGAAGGCCGGGTCCACCATCGCGTCGTGGAAGGCGGCCTTCAGCGCGGCCACGCGATCCGCCGGCACGCCGGGCGGCGTCAGGATGGGCCGGTCCATCGCCATGGGCGCAAAGATGAGCTGGAGGATCTGTTTGGTGCGTGCGTCTTTGGCGAACTCTCCGACCGCGGGAACGTCCGGGAATTCCGGATCGCGTTCGAGCGCGATCTGGATCGGAATGTTGATCTTCTTCTGCGAAAACCAATCGGGCCGCGTGGAGCGGATCGAGGAAATCAGCCCGCCGCAGCGGCCGTGGACTTCGCCGCGCTCCATGGCGAGATAGACTTCGTTCCCGCCGCGATAACCGGAAATCACCTTGATCTTGGTGCCGAACAATTTGTTCAGCATCATCGGGATGGTTTCCATCTGGGAACCCGCTCCGGAGCTGCCGACGAGGAACTGCTTGTCGAACAGATCCTGCCAGGTGCGGATATTGGACGACGCCCAGGCCACGCAGATGCCCGACGTCGCGTTGATGGAGCCGATCCAATTCATCTTGCGCGGATCGAATTTCGCGGCCGACATGCCGTAGAGCGGCGCGAAAGGCACGCTCGAATGGACGAGCGCGATGGTGGTGCCGTCCTTGGGCGCCGCCGAATAAAGATAGTTCATCGCACGCAAGCCGCCGGCGCCGGGCATGTATTGCACGATGATCTTCGGCTTGCCGGGAATGTGCGCCGAAAGATAGGGCGCAAACGCGTTGGCATAGCTGCCATAGCCGCCGCCGGCATCGGCCGAGAGGATCATGGTGATCTGCCGGCCCTTGTAGAAATCCTCGACGGAAGCGGCGCGCAGCGCGGAGGGCGCAAACGCGAGAGCCAGAAGGCTCGCCGCAGTCGCATGGCGCATCCAACGCCGCATCGTTCTTGTCCTAGTTCGCGCGAATGTCGATGAGCACGCCGTCGCAATCGGCAAGCCGATGCTCGCCCAAGGGGCAGGAGCGGTGAAAGAGCTGTTCCAGCGCCGCGCCTTCCGCGCCCGTTCCGACGGGTTCTGGCGCAAGCCGCGGATTGTCCGCCGCGATGCGCGCGATGTCGCTTCTGCACGCATCCACGCTTTCGACCTTGAAGCCGATATGGTCCATGCCGCAGGTGATGATGCCGGTGCCGGCATAATCGGTGATGTCCCAGGGCATGATAACCAATGTCACATGGCCGTCGCTGAGATAATAATTGGGATCGCCCTCTTTGCGGTTCACCGGGGTGAACTCGAACACGCGGGTGTAGAACTCCGCCATCTCGGCAGGGCGCATGGTGCGCATCGCGAAATGATCGATGTGACGCGCATTCACCTTCCCGTCATTCTCGATATAGACGTCGGTGCGGTTGGTCATGTCCTTCTGCGAGATGTCGAAGACATTGCCGTCCGGATCATGCGTCGTGATGCCCGCGAAGGGCCGGTTGGGCGGCCGCTGCTGCCATTTGACGGTCGGATAATATTTGCGCAGACGGTCGAAGGCGGTTTCGGCATCTTCGACCTGAATGCCGAAATGGTCGAAGCCCGCCGGGCGTCCGGCTCGTCTCGGGTTGATGTTGAGGCCGACATAGCCGTCGCGCACCGTCACTGCCCTGGTGGGGCGCGTCTTGGACGAAGTCGTCATGCCGAACATCGCCTCGTAGAACTTGCACAATTGGGCGTAGTTCTCGCTGACGATGGCGACATGGTTGAGCTTGGCGAACACACGGGCCTCCCGGTCGATATCTTATGGACGCTACCCGAAACCCCTAATTCCCGCCAGTGAGCGAGGTTTGGTTACTGGCCTAATTTGATTTTTCCTTTGACTCACCAAGAACAACCGAAAAGCGCAAATCGGTGTCTTGCCTCTCTTGAATGAACTGGACGGCATGCTCATACGGGTCTGCGATGGACGAAGAGATTCTGGTGTAATCCCAGCTATCCGCCTGGGACGGGGTGATAAAGCGATCGTCTATTCGTGCGCCATCGAACCCAAAGAGCGGAGTACCCTGCGATTTCGCCTCTTGAATAACGCCGATCGCCCCAGCAGGCAGGGACCAATATTCGTTATGGCGAAGAATGGCCTTGTTTGCGAATTTCATCAGAATGTCGTCGTTCATTGGACCCTCACCGTGAGGTTTGCTCCATCAATTCCTCTGGCCTCCACAACCTATCAGAGACGCCCGCTACCATCACGCGATGACGCAGGGTTAACGACTCTCCGCTCAGGAAAGCGCGATCAATCCGGCGCGCAGCTCGTCGGGGCCGCCCTGGGTGATGAGGCGTTCGGTCGCCGCATGTTCCCGCTTCCATAGCGGTGACGCCTCGGCCAGCAGAGCCCGCCCGGACGCGGTCAGAGCCAAGCGGCGTCCGCGTCTGTCCGCGGCATCCACCGTCACCTTGACGAGACCACGGCGCTCTAGCGGCTTGAGATTGGCGGTCAGCGTGGTGCGATCCATGGCGAGCAGGCTCGCGACGCTGCCGATTTTCGGCGGCTCGGGCCGATTGAGCGACATCAGCAGCGAGAATTGACCGTTGGTCAGACCCAGCGGCCGCAACACATCGTCGAAGCGACGGGCGAGGGCGCGGGCGGCGCGCTGAACGTGCAGACAGAGGCAGGTGTCGCGGACATGGAGTGTGAATTCGAACGGCGGCCCGTCTCGCATCCCGTCGCGCTTTGACATGCGGCAATTATGTTGATATCAACGTAAATGTCAAGGTAACGATCACGTCATTCCCGGCCTCGCGATGCGATGCGAAGCCGAGCATTGCGAGGGAAAGGGAACCCATTCGCAGAAGGAATTTCACCGTCGTCGAATGGGTGCCCT
Organism: Micropepsaceae bacterium; assembly: GCA_035631495.1. Lineage (GTDB taxonomy): Bacteria > Pseudomonadota > Alphaproteobacteria > Micropepsales > Micropepsaceae > CAIYRG01. Next base: position 2,178 of record DASQIQ010000078.1, on the reverse strand, counting down.
TCCCGAGCCATGGTCTCGCTTTGCTCGCCATGGCTCGCCGGGCATGACAAAGGGGGCGGGTACCAAGGCCGCGCGTTAGAGAATAAATCTTCACCCGATTGTCGATTTCGGGGATCATCGTTCGTCGTCATCATGAAACATGCCGCAGAGGGGGCAGAATTATGCCGCGTACCGCCAAGAAATCCGAAAGCCGCGCCAAGAAGACCACCAAAAGCGCCAAGCGCGTTGCAAGCCCAAAGCGCGCGCCGAAGAAGAGGCCGGCGCGCCGCGTTTTGGTCCTTGTCGCCACGCGCAAGGGCGCCTGGCTCTATCGCAGCGACGGTGCGCGAAAGTCATGGCAGACGGATGGTCCCCATTTCCTGGGCCACATCGTCAATCATCTCGTGCTTGACCCGCGCGACAAACGCACGCTGCTTGCGGCGGCCAAGACCGGGCATCTGGGCCCCACGGTCTTCCGCTCCACCGATTTCGGCCGCAGCTGGAAGGAAGCAGCAAAGCCGCCGGCCTTTGCCAAGGCTCCCGAGGGTGAGAAGGGCCGCGCCGTCGATCACACCTTCTGGCTCACACCGGCATCCGCGAGGGAGCCGAACGTCTGGTACGCCGGGACTTCGCCCCAGGGCCTGTTTCGCTCCGACGATGGCGGCATCAATTGGACGCCGTTCTCCAGCATCAACGACGATCCGCAATATCGCATCTGGATGGGCAGTGTGCAGGACGGCACGCCGGACGGCCCCAAGATGCATTCGATCATTGTCGACCCGCGTGACTCCGCCCATCTCTATTTCGCCATGTCGGGCGGCGGCGTGCATGAATCGCTCGATGGCGGCCGGACCTGGACGCCCATCGTGAAGGGGCTCGAAGTCGTCGGAGGGTTCGATCCGGCGAACATCGCATTTCACGATCCCCATTGCGTGCGGCTTTGCCCGAGCAATCCCGACCGGCTGTATCAGCAGAATCATTGCGGCATCTACCGGCTCGACCGGCCGTCGAAGGAATGGGTGCGCATCGGCAAGAAGATGCCCAAACAAGTCGGCGATATCGGCTTTCCCATGGTGGTGCACCCGCGCGACGACAACACCGCCTGGGTCTTCCCGATGGACGGCATGACGGTGTGGCCGCGCACCAGCCCGGACGGCCTGCCTTCCGCCTATGTCACGCGCAATGGCGGCAAGACCTGGCAGCGTCTGGATTCCGGCTTGCCCGCCAGCCAGGCGTGGTGGACGGTGAAGCGCCAGGCCATGACGGCGGATGCGCAAAATCCCGTCGGGCTGTATTTCGGCACCACCAGCGGCGAGCTGTGGATGAGCCGCGATGAGGGCAAGCGCTGGGCGCCCATGGCGAAGCACCTCCCCGAAATCTATGCGGTCGAGGCCGCCGAGATATGATGCTCAGGCCATGAAGGTGCTGATCCCCGCGCCGCTGCACTCCTATACGGGAGAGCGGGAGGTTGACGCCGACGGCGCCACCATCGGCGAGCTCCTCGCCGACCTCGACCGGCTTTATCCGGGCCTCAGATTCCGCATGATCGACGAGCAGGACCGGATGCGGGCGCATATCCGCTTCTTCGTCAATGGCGAGCAGACCTTCGATATGGCGCGCGCCCTTTCCCCTGGCGATTCCGTACAGATCGTGCAGGCTTTGAGCGGAGGTTAACCTGGCCGCGCCGCCCGCTTGGCAGGGTGCAAAACTTAGCTTAATCAAGGGCCAACGAAAGACCGGGGAGGCGGCAATGGCCAACAATGGGGATAAGGGCAAAAACGGCCATGGCGGGCCGATAATGCTCCTACTGTTCATTCCCATGCTCGTGCTCTACGTGCCCTTCTATAACCGGATCGAGCCGATCTTTTTCGGCTTCCCCTTCTTCTATTGGTTCCAGCTCGGGTGGATTTTCGTCAGCATGATCATTACGGCAATCGTCTATTACGCCACCGAACCGCGCTAGAAGACGAGAGAATCCACCATGCCACTGAACCAGACGGCCCTGATCGTCTTTGTCTTCTTCTTCGGCCTTGTGACCTTTGTCGGCTTTGCCGCGGCGCGCTGGAAGCGAGGCGACCTCGACCAACTCCACGAATGGGGCTTGGCCGGGGGCAAATTCGGCACGCTCATCACCTGGTTCCTGCTCGGCGGCGACCTCTACACCGCCTACACCTTCATCGCGGTGCCGGCGCTGGCGTT
>DASQIQ010000077.1:0-14400 GCA_035631495.1 Micropepsaceae bacterium | reverse complement strand
GCCCATCAATCCTTACGGCCGCTCGAAACTAATGACCGAGTGGATGCTGGATGATGCGGCGCGCGCACATGATCTGCGCTACGTCGCGCTGCGCTATTTCAATGTCGCAGGAGCCGATGCGGCGGGCCGCACAGGTCAGTCCACGCCAAACGCCACGCATCTCATCAAGCGCGCCTGCCAGGCCGCCTTGGGCCGTCTGCCGGCGCTTGATGTTTTCGGCACGAATTTCCCCACGCGCGACGGAACCGGTGTGCGCGACTACATCCATGTCAGCGACCTTGTTGCCGCCCATGCCTTGGCACTCGATCATCTCGAACAGGGTGGCGCTTCGGCGGTCCTCAATTGCGGGTATGGGCACGGATTTTCCGTGCGCGAAGTGATCGAAACGGTCGCCAAGGTGACCGGTCAAAAGATACCAACGCGTGATGCCCCGCCGCGGCCGGGCGATCCGGCGGAAATGGTGGCCGACTCCTCACGACTTCAGGCCCAACTCGGCTGGTCCCCAGCCCATGACGATCTTGAGGAGATTGTTTCCACGGCCTATGCCTGGGAGCGGCGACTGAATTCGATTTGACTCGTCATCCAGGCAAAGCCCCAGTCCTTACAGTTGCACTCCGGCCTATCCGCGGTATCGCCGCGTGTAAGTGCTGTGGGGCTTTAATCGTTAACGATTCAGCAAGTATGGAATCCTGTGCTGTTCTGGGGCTCCGCTCATGCTATATTTTATGTGGATCGGGACCGAACTCAGATTCATAAGCAATTTTCTTGACTTAGCTGTACTTCACATGGGATTTACCTTTCGTTAATGCTTATGCGCGGGCCGGCGGGGAGGCTAGCGTCATTCGTATAGGGCTTCCGGGCATCGAGCGGCTCAGGACGCCGCGAGGTGGGGTGGGTTTATGCTCGCGTATGAAGAACTGAAAGGTTCGAGCGGCCGGGAGATCTGGTTCCGCGCCCCGCGCTATGAAGCGCGCAAGCTGTTCCCGCACCTTCCGCCGCGCGTGAGGGTGCGTTCCTCGCTCCATAAGCTTCACGACATCAGCCTCGGCGGCATTGCCGTGGTGTGCAACCAGGTAGTGGAAGACATTCCCGATGTCGGCGAAATCATCCCGCTGACGATCCAGCAGTCCAGCTACACGATTTTCGAGAGCAACGCGCGCGTTTCCCGGCGCGAGAACACGGTCTTCGGGTCCAAGGTCGCATTCAGCTTCGTCAACGGCTTTGTCGAATTCGACAAGCTGCTGTCGCGCAATGTGCAGGCGCAGATTGCGATGCAATCGGCATTGTTCACCGGTGAAGCAAACCAATTGGTGCCGCGAGAATATCGGGTCTTCTGCGCCGATCTTTTGAAGCTGCTGGGATCGTATCGCGATCTGCTGGACGAGAACATGGTTCTGGCGCAGCAATTCCAGCGCGATTTCGATCTGGACGGCGCCTATGAGGCTTGCGAAGCCCGCCTCGTGCAGCATTGGCGTTCCTTGTGGCGCACAGGAAATGACCTGGTGCGCGGGGTAATGGGCGATCGCGAAGTCCTGGAAGCCACCAAGGCGTTCACCGAAGTCGTAGTGACTCCCCAGATGCGTGCCGGCGCCATCATTGATCGCAGCTACGCCAAGCCGCTTGGCTATCCCGGCGACTTCGAAATCATGAACCAGGCCTATGATTGGGAGCGCAAGGGCGCGAACGTCTATCAGATGCTGATGCACCGCTTGGGCCTCGACGTGCTCGAATGCGTCAGGACACGGATGGAAGTGGTCCGTTCGACTATCGCCGAGGTGGTCCAGGAAAAAGGCCATGCCCGCGTCGCCCGCATCTTGAGTCTGGGAAGCGGCCCCGCGCGCGAGGTGGAGCAATTCCTGTCGAGCGCGAGCCTCAAGAATCGCCGCGTGGAATTCACCCTGATCGATCAGGAACAGGCTGCGCTCAATTATGCGGTCGAGAAGACCTATCCTTATGTCCTCAATTCGGGAGGGCAGGCGCGCGTGCAATGTCTGAATATGTCGTTCACCGACATCTTGCGCGGGCAGGGCGCCCTCGGCCAATTGCCGCCGCAGGATCTGATCTACTCTGTGGGTCTACTCGATTATCTTACCGATAAGCGGGCCAGCGGCCTGGTGCGGCGGCTTTACGAGACTTTGGCGCCGGGCGGACTTCTCATCATCGGCAACATGAACGAGACGCCGGGGAGCTGCCTCTGGCCAGGCGAGTTCCTTCTCGACTGGACCTTGTACTATCGCTCCGACGCCCAGATGCTCGCCTGGGCCCAGGGACTTGGGGCCGCGCAGGCCTGGACCCAAACGGAGAGGACTGAGCACGTGCGACTGCTCTTCGTGCGCAAGCCGTAGCGGCGCCCCGCGCGTGCTTCGCACGCAGAAATACCTGAAGGCGCGTAAAGCGCGCCGGCGACTAAATCGCTTTCCTCAACTCGGCGCGTTTGCGGATATCGACGAGCCGCGAAGGCGGTAAGGTCACGCTCACCGTAGTTCCCTTGCCAAGCTCGCTCTCGATCTCCAGCACGCCCCCATGCAGCTCGGTGAGCCGTTTGGCGTAAGGCAGGCCCAGCCCCGAGCCGCTGTGCTTGCGCGAATAAGAGCTTTCCACCTGCTCGAACGGGCGCAGCACCCGTTCGATGTTTTCCGGCGCGATCCCGATACCGGTGTCGGTGACTTTCAAAAGAATTCCCTTCTGGAAGCTCGCCGAAACGTAAAGCCGGACCGTGCCGCCTTCGAGCGTGAACTTGATGGCATTGGTGATGAGGTTGGCGACGATTTGCAGCAGCAGGCGCTCATCGGCGACGACGCGAATGTCCGTTTGGCCCCCGAAGAAGATCAATTCGACCTTGTTCACCTCGGAGCGGCCGCGGCACATGCGAATGCAGGCTTCGAGGGTATCGGTGATATCGAATTCTTGCTCGTTGAGCTCCAGCTTGCCCGACTCCGCCTTCGCGAGGTCCAGGATATCGTTGATGATGGAGAGCAGATGCGAGCCGCTTTCATTGATATCCCGGGCATATTCCGTGTACTTCCCGTTGCCCAAGGGACCGAACAATTCGCGCCGGATGATGTCGGAAAAACCGATGATCGCGTTTAGAGGCGTGCGCAGCTCATGGCTCATCGTGGCCAGGAACTCACTTTTCGATTTATTGGCGCGCACGGACTCGGCAAGCGCATCGGTGATCAGCTTATTCTTCTCTTCCACGATCCTCTGCCCGACGAAGGAGTGTCGGATATAGAGTTCCGTGATATAGGCAGAGAACAATCCCATCCCCATCGCCACCACAAGGAAGAAATTGTTGCTGATATAGGCGTTCATGGGAATGGGATTGATCGCCAAACCGACGGTCTGGTAGCTAGCGACAAGGAATATGGAGATCAGAAATCCGTGGTCGAAGTTCATCCGGCTTAGGCTGCCGCAATAGATGACCACCAGGATGAGGCCTGCATAGTATTGGCTGTTGAAGGGCGGTTGCATGATCGCCGTCATCGCAATGATGCCAAGACCCGCAGTCAACATCACGACCGCAAGCGCCGCCTGCGCGATACGGAAGAATATCGGGAAGAACGTCAGAGCGAAGACGCCGAGGAAAACCGGGATCACAACGAGGAAGCGGATGGCGAAGATCGAATATAGGGCCGGGTCCTGCGTCACGATGTCGAGCAAGGCAAACAGCGCGTAGAGGCCGGCCCCTGCGATCAGATAGGCGCGAATGAAGTAGACGGATTGCCGAAGCGTGACGTCCAAAAACGCGGCTTCGACCTTAGGATCGCGAAAGCGCATCCACACGCGATTGAGTTCGAATCGCGCTTCCTCGGTTTTCACGGGATTCTCTATGGAAACCATCGTCCTAGGGCGCCATTCCTCACCACGCCGTTTTATCGGCACGAGGTTAAGAACCGGGTAATGACGAGGGTCGCGTATTAGGCTTTGAGCTCGGCCAGGAGGCGTCTTAGGGCCGGTGCAATATCGGGGCGCTGCAACCCCACCGCGATATTGGCCTGAAGGAAACCGACCTTGTCCCCGCAATCATAGCGGGCACAAGAGGTTGTGACCGCATGGAAGGGGATGCGCCCCAACAGGCGCGCCAGGGCATCGGTAAGCTGGATTTCGTTACCGGCCCCTCGCTCGCGCCGTTCCAACTCGATGAATATCTCAGGGGGCAAAATATACCGCCCGATTACGCAGAGCGTTGAGGGTGCGTCCTGCGGGCGCGGCTTTTCCACCACGCCCTTGACCTCGGTGATATTGCCCCTGGTGCGGCCGGGATCGATGACGCCGTAGCGCTGCGTCTCCTCCTTGGGTTTTTCCTCCGCCGCCACGATGACCCCGCCGCCGATCTCGTGATAGGCGTCTACCATCTGCTTGAGCGCGCCGGGTTTACCCACCATGAGGTCGTCGGGCAGCACCACGGCAAAGGGCTCGTTGCCCACCAAATGCTGAGCGCATAGCACCGCGTGACCGAGGCCCAAGGGCTTCTGCTGCCGGGTGAAAGACACGGCGCCCGTGTCCGGGAGGCTTTCCAGCAGGCTGTTCAGCTCCTTGGTTTTCTCCCGCGCCGTCAGGAGGGCTTCCAGCTCATAAGCGTGATCGAAATGGTCTTCGATCACGTGCTTGCCCCGGCCCGTCACAAAGATGAACTGCTCGATGCCCGCCTCGCGTGCTTCCTCAACCCCGTATTGGATCACGGGCTTGTCGACGACAGGCAGCATCTCTTTTGGAACCGCCTTGGTGGCGGGCAGGAATCGCGTGCCCATCCCGGCGACGGGAAAGACCGCTTTACGAATTCGTGGTGTAGACATTGAGGGACCGATGAGTCATGAGCGCAAGGGCGAGCCGGAAGGCTGTGTTCCAAGGTCAGGAACAGGTTTCGCGCGAGCATTACACGGCCACCAAGGCAGGGTCTACTTTCGAAGAATGGGTTTCGCTGCGGAATGAAGATATTTCTCACCGGCGCCGCGGGCTTCATCGGCGCATCGCTGGCTCAGACGCTCCTCGAGACGGGCCATAGCGTAAAAGGCGTGGATTCGCTCAACGCCTATTACGATCCGGCGCTGAAACGGGCACGGCTTGCTCGTCTGCAGGTGCGCAAAGAATTTGCCTTCATCCAGGCCGATATATCCGATGCCGGAGCCCTGACCAGCGCGGTGGGCGGCGAATCCTTCGATGTGATCGTGCATCTGGCCGCGCAAGCGGGCGTGCGCCATGCGCTCGACGATCCGCGTGCCTACACCCAGTCCAATTTGGTCGGCCATCACAACATCCTTGAACTCGCGCGCCATATGAAGGGGCTTCAACACCTTATCTACGCCTCATCGAGCTCGGTTTACGGCAACGACACGAAGCCACCCTTTTCCGAAGAGGCGCGCGCCGACAGGCCGGTCTCCTATTATGGCGCCACCAAACGCGCCGGCGAGCTCATGTCGCATTCCTATGCCGAGCTGTTCGGGTTGAACCTGACGGGCCTCCGATTCTTCACCGTCTATGGCCCGTGGGGTCGCCCGGACATGGCTTATTGGTTGTTCACCGATGCCATTCTCAAAGGGAAGCCGCTGAAGCTATTTGGCGGCGGCCTCTTGCGACGCGATTTCACCTGGATCGACGATATCGTGGCGGCGGTTGTGCGCATGACAGAGACGCCATTCGCGCGCGAAGGAACCGAGGCGACTCATCGCCTCTATAATCTCGGCAACAGCCATCCAGAGGATGTGCTCACGCTCATTCGCACGATCGAGCAGGCGACGGGAAAAAAGGCCATCGTCGAGCATGCGCCGGGGCCGGCCGGCGACGTGAAGGAAACCTATGCGGATGTGAGCCGCGCGGCGCGCGATTTTGGCTTTAAGCCATCAACCCCGCTCGCCGAAGGCATTCCGCGTTTCGTTTCGTGGTTTCGCGACTATCACCGGCTTTAGCTACACGCCCACGGGCGGACGGCCGATGCTGACATAGACGAAACCGATTTTTGCCATCTCGTCGGGCCGGTAGATGTTGCGCAGGTCCACCATCAGCGGGCGCTTCAACAAGCGCTTCGCGGCTTCGAGGTCGAGGGCGCGGAATTCGTTCCACTCGGTCAATATCACGACGCCGTCGGCCCCTTCGAGCGCCGCGTAGGCATCCGGGCACATCTCGACTTGCAGATGCTTCTTGGCCTCGTTCATGCCTTCGGGATCGTAACAACGCACCCGCGCGCCCTGTTTGATGAGTTCCGGCAGGATTACCAGGCTCGGCGAATCACGCATGTCGTCTGTGTTCGGCTTGAACGTGAGTCCAAGCACGGCAACCGTTTTGCCGGACACGCCGCCGAAGGCCTTGACGATCTTTTCCGCCATCCGCTCTTTGCGGGCCTCATTCACCTTGGCCACCGCTTCCACGATGCGCGATGGCGCGCCTACCTCCTGAGCCGTCTTCATCAACGCAACCGTGTCCTTGGGAAAGCACGATCCGCCATAGCCCGGCCCGGCATGAAGGAATTTCGATCCGATGCGGCCATCCAGGCCGATGCCGCGCGCCACATCCTGCACATTGGCGCCGACGCGCTCGCAGATATCGGCCATCTCGTTGATGAATGTGATCTTGGTGGCGAGAAACGCGTTGGCGGCATATTTGATTAGTTCCGAGGTCTCGCGCGAAGTGAAGAGCATCGGCGTCTCGTTGAGGAAGAGCGGCCGATAGAGCTCGCGCAGGACCGCGCGCGCATTGTCGCTGGCTGTGCCGCAGACCACGCGGTCGGGGCGGCGGAAATCCTCGATGGCCGAACCTTCGCGCAGAAACTCCGGGTTGGAGCAGACGTCCACTTGCGCATTGGGACGAATGCGCCGGATTGTTTCCTCGACTTTGCGCCCCGTGCCGACAGGGACGGTCGATTTTGTAATCACCACCGTATAGCCGTCGAGTGCCGCGGCAATCTCTTCCGCCGCCGCGAAGACATAGGTGAGATCGGCATGGCCGTCGCCGCGCCGCGACGGCGTGCCCACCGCGATGAAGACCGCGTCGGCTGCTTTCACGCTGGCCGCCAGATCGCCGGTGAAGGAGAGCCGCCCCGCTTTGACATTGTCCGCCACGACCTCTTCGAGTCCGGGTTCGTAGATCGGCATGCGGCCCGCTCTGAGCGAGTCGATCTTGCTCATGTCCTTGTCGACACATGCCACGTGATGGCCGAATTCGGAAAAACAGGCTCCCGAGACGAGCCCCACATAACCGGTTCCGATCATTGCAATTCGCATGGTCACCTACGCGCTGGAATCATCACTGTTTGGCTTGAGTTAGACAGGGTTACAACAGGAAGTTTGTTTAAAAATGAACGCCCCGTCGGCTTGTCGATCGCCAAAAGGGGCGTGGAACGGATGCTCGAGGCTCGGCCTCGGCCGGCCCCTGGGAGGAACCTATCGGTCTACCAGCACGTTCCCTTAACGACTCCAGCCGCACCAGGTGCGGCGCTGAATGTCAAAGAGGGTAAAGAAGATGAGACACGCACGGACGAAAATATTTGCCTTGGCTGCGCTTGCGTTCGGCTTCACCACGGTCACAGCGGAAGCGGCGAACTGCCAGGGTCGTCGTGATACCGGTACCGCGGTTGGTGCGATTGGCGGCGGTCTCGTCGGCAACGCCGCCTCGCATGGCAGCGCGGGCGGAACGATCGCCGGCGTGGTGATTGGCGGATTGGTCGGCAATGTTGTTGGCGGCAACGATTGCAATCAGCGCTACACCAGGTATGTGCCCGACAATGGGGCGGCCTATTATTACGACAATGACGGCTATCGACGCGATTATCGCCGTCACGACCGCCCCGTGGGCTACTTCTACGACCGGGATGGCTACCTGCACTATTATCGTAGCTAGCTAATCCGCAAATAGCGCACCGTTTCGTCCTGGAGGTAGCTGAAGCACGGCCCCCAGGAATGTCCGGAAGGACTCGGCGGGCGGTTCAACAGGAACCCAGTGGACCGTCCGCACGTTTTTCTGGGGACGCCAGCCGCGGCACGCGCGCGGCGCAGAACAGCGAGAAGAGAACATGAGACACAAACACGCAAAATTATGTGCCCTCGCAGCATTTGCGCTGGGTCTTACCACGCTCACAGCGGAAGCCGCGAATTGCCAGGGCCGTCGTGATACAGGAACGGCGGTTGGCGCGGTCGGCGGCGGCGTCGTCGGCAACGCCGTTACCCATGGCAGCACCGGTGGAACGATCGCCGGTGCGATCCTTGGCGGCGTCGCGGGCAATGTCATCGGCGGTAACGATTGCGACCAGCAGCAGCGCGACACTCGCGAAACTCGCCATTATGAACCGCGCCGCCACTATGACTCGCATGGTGTGGCGTTCTATTACGATCGTGACGGCCGCCGGCATTATTACCGCTAGACATCAGCCCGTGCGCAGATAGCGAACCGCTTCGTCCTGCTCGAAGAGATAGAGCAGCGTACGGAGCGCTTCGCCGCGCGCCGATTTCAAGCCGCCGTCGCGCTGTAGAATCAATCGCACATCGTCGCGGGCCGCGGCCAGCAGCTCGCCATGCAGCGAAAGATCGGCGAAATGAAACTCCGGCAAGCCGCTCTGCTTGGTGCCCAAAAGCTCACCCGCGCCGCGCAGGCGCAAATCCTCTTCGGCGATGACGAAACCGTCATCGGTGGACCGGAGCGCTGCGAGCCGCTGTTTGGCAGTCGGTCCCAACGGTCCGTGATAGACCAGCAGGCATGTCGAGCGTGCCGCTCCTCGTCCCACCCGCCCGCGCAGCTGATGCAGCTGGGCCAGACCAAAGCGCTCGGCGTGTTCGACAACGATGATCGAAGCCTCGGGAACATCCACGCCAACTTCGATGACGGTGGTTGCCACCAGCACCCGCGTTTCGCCCATTTTGAACGCAGCCATCGCCGCATCGCGCTCGGCGCCCTTCATGCGGCCATGGACCAGCCCGACTTTCGGGCCCAGCACTTTGCGTAAAGCCGCGGCGCGCTCTTCCGCCGCGGCGAGATCGGATTTTTCGGATTCCTCCACCAGCGGGCACACCCAATAGGCGCGCGCGCCCTTGGCCAGCGCCCGTTTTAGCGCTTCGATCACCTCATCAAGACGCGAGGCGGGAAGGACCCGGGTCTCGACAGGCCGCCTGCCAGGCGGCTTACCCGTCAGGCGTGAGACGTCCATATCGCCATAGGCGGTAAGTTGAAGCGTGCGCGGGATGGGGGTTGCGGTCATCACAAGCACGTCGGCCGGACGTTCGCCCTTGCCCTGGAGCTGCATGCGCTGGTGGACGCCGAAGCGATGCTGCTCGTCTACGACGGCGAGGGCGAGATCGCGAAAGCGAACGTCCTCGGAAAAGATAGCATGGGTGCCGACGAGAATATCGATTTCGCCCGCTTCCAAAGCTGCGAGGATTGCGGAGCGCGGCGCGCCACGCTCGCGTCCCGTCAGCAATGCGACCCGAACCCCCGCGGCCTTGGCCATTCCTTCGAGAGATGCCAGATGCTGGCGGGCAAGGATTTCGGTCGGCGCCATGAAGGCGCCCTGGTAACCCGCCTCGACAGCGTTCAGAAGCGCGGCCATCGCGACCACGGTCTTGCCTGCGCCGACGTCGCCTTGCAGGAGCCGCACCATGCGCGAAGGGGATTCCATGTCGGCGGTGATTTCGAGAATCGCTTTGGTTTGCGCCTCGGTCAATTGAAAAGGGAGGGCCGAAAACGCTTTGCGGCGCAGCGCGCCGAGGCTCTTGAGCACGCGCCCCGGCTGTCGTCTGACGCTGTCGCGGATCAAAGCAAGGGCCAATTGATTGGCGAGCAATTCGTCATAGGCAAGGCGCATCCGCGGCGCGGATAGCGGCTCGAGGTCCTTCTCCGATTGGGGCCCGTGGACGGCGCCCAGTGCGCTGGCAAAGTTTGGCCAGCCTTGTTTCGCGCGGTAGCTCTCGTCTTGCCACTCAGGCAATTCGGGAAGGCGTTCCAGCGCGTGGCGCACCGCCTTGCCCATGACCCGAGCCGATAGCGCTTCGGTGGTGGGATAGACCGCCTCAACATCGGGGATGGTCCCCGCATCTTCCGGCGGGGCGATATAATCGGGATGGGCCATCTGCAGGCGCCCGCTGAAGCTGTCGATCCGGCCCGAGAGGGTGCGGCGCGAACCTGGCGGCAACATCTTGAGGATGTGGTCTTCATGCGGCGTGAAATAGACGATTTCCATCGCTGCGGTGTCGTCGGTCGTCAGCACGCGATAGGGCAGCCTGCGTCCTCGCACCGCCGGCTTATGGTCGAGCACATTCACCGTGACCGTCGCGATGCGTCCGGGCTCGGCGGCGATTAGTTTGGGCCGGTAGCGCCGGTCGATCAGTCCCGCCGGCAGATGGAAGACCAGATCGAGCACCCGGGGCGCCCGCGCGCCCGTCCCCAGGGCCTTGGCGATCAATTTCTCGATCTTGGGGCCGATTCCGGGAAGGACTCGGCTTTCCGCAAAGAGGCGATTGAGAATCGCGGGGCGCATGACCAAAAATCTATCGGAATTACGACATTAGCGCGTTATAGAGCCGCATGAGCCAATTGAGCGATATCGAGATCCGCCGGAAGAAAGCCCTGTTCCGCGCGCAGCGGCGCGGCTTCAAGGAGCTTGACTTGATCTTCGGCGCCTTTGCCGACGCGCATTTGATGAGCCTCGAAGAGCCGGAGCTGGACCGGTTCGAGGCGCTGCTTTCCGTCCCTGACCCGCAGATGTTCGATTGGGTTATGGGCCATGTGCCTGTGCCGCGCGCCTATGATCATGAAGTCTTCGCGCGCCTCTGCGCCTATCGGAACAATTTTCCTTCCTGAAATGGTGACTATTTTTTGGAACGCTTGACCGCAATCGCGCGTGCGCAGGGCCGTCTCTCCGTCAGTGGCGCGCCGGAAGGCTATGACTCTTACATCGCCGCCGAGGCGGCCAGGCGCTCCAAAGCGCTGGTGCTGTTCGTCGCGGCTGACGACGCGCGCGCCGCCTCCGCGCTGGAGGCCGCGCGCTTCTTCGCCCCCGATGTTCCGGTGCGTTATTTTCCCGCCTGGGATTGCCTTCCCTATGACCGGGTCTCGCCGCGCTCCGATATCGAAAGTCAGAGATTGGCGACTTTGGCCGCGCTTGCGAACCGCACCGAAGATTCGGAGGCGTCCTTGGTTGTCACCACGACCAATGCGCTGGTCCAGCGCGTGCCGCCTGGCGAAATCATCGGGCAAGCGAGTTTCCTTGGCCGGGCCGGCCAGGAAGTCGACCGCGATGCGCTGACCCGTTTTCTTGCCCGCAATGGCTATAGCAGCACAGGCACCGTGCGCGAGCCGGGTGAATTTGCGCTGCGCGGCGGGATCGTCGATCTGTGGCCGCCCGGCAGCGAAGAGCCATTGCGGCTCGATTTCTTCGGCGCCGAGCTAGAGACCATCCGCCGCTTCGATGCCGAATCGCAGCTTTCGACCGGTACCCAAGACCGCATCACATTGTTGCCCGCGAGCGAAGCGCCGCTCGATCCCGAATCGATCAGCCGATTCCGCGCGGGTTACGTCGCCACCTTCGGCGCCGTCACCGACGACGATCCGCTTTACGCGGCGGTCAGCTCGGGGCGCAAACACGCCGGCATGGAGCATTGGTTGCCGCTGTTCTATCCGCGCCTGGATACGCTCTTCGATTATGTCGGGCGCGCGCCGATCTTCCTCAGCCCCCATGTCGAGGAGGCGAAAAACGCCCGCCTCGAGCTGGTTGGCGATTATTACGCCACACGGGAATCCTTGAGGGCCGGAAAGGGCGAGGCAGGCGCCATCGCGGCGCCCTACAAGCCGTTGAAGCCCAAAGCGCTCTATTTGACGAATAGCGAGTGGGATAAAGCGCTTGCCGGCCGCCCCTTGCGCATGTTGTCACCGTTCACCGCACCGGATTCGATCCATGCAACGGATGCCGGCGGCAGACCTGGACGCGACTTTGCGCCCGAGCGCGCGCAGGAGGGCCGCGAACCGGAAAGCCTGGGCCGCGTCAACATATTCGAGGCGGCGGCGGCTCATATCGGGCAGTTGCAGAACGGCGGAAAACGCGTCGTCATCGGCTGCTGGAGCGAAGGCTCGGCCGAGCGCATGGGCGGCGTGCTCGCCGATCACGGCGTGGGCGTCATCAAGCGTGTCGCCGATTGGGGCGAAGCCGCCGCGATGCACAAACAGGCGGTCGGGCTTGCCGTGCTCGGCATCGAGCACGGTTTCGAAGCCCCCGATTTCGCGCTCCTCACCGAACAGGACATCCTCGGCGATCGTATGGTGCGCCCGCGCGGCCGCACGCGGCGGTCGCAGAACTTCCTGTCCGAGGCGTCCGCGCTCGCCACAGGCGATCTGGTGACCCATATCGAGCATGGCGTCGGGCGCTATCTGGGGCTGAAGGCGATCGAGGTCCAATCGGCCCCGCATGACTGTCTGGAGCTCCAATATGACGGCGGCAAGCTCTTCCTGCCGGTCGAGAACATCGAGCTCCTGACGCGCTTCGGCTCGGAGGAGGCCGGCGTGCAGCTCGACAGGCTCGGTGGCGCCGGCTGGCAGCATCGCAAGGCCCGCATGAAGGCGCGGGTGCGCGAGATGGCGGCGGAACTGATCCGCATCGCCGCCGCCCGTGCCATGAAGGAGATGCCGGCCATCGAGACTCCCGCCGGGCTCTACGACGAATTCTGCGCCCGGTTCCCCTATGCCGAGACCGAGGACCAGGAGCGCGCCATCGCCGATGTCATCGAAGACCTCGCCAAGGGCCGCCCGATGGACCGGCTGGTCTGCGGCGATGTCGGTTTCGGAAAGACCGAGGTCGCGCTGCGCGCCGCCTTCGTCATGGCGATGAGCGGGAACCAGGTGGCGGTCGTCGTGCCGACAACGCTGCTCGCCCGCCAGCATAACCGCACCTTCCGCGACCGCTTTGCCGGCCTGCCGGTTCGCATCGCGCAGCTATCGCGCTTTACGCCCGCGAAGGATGCCAAGGACATCAAGGCGCGGCTTGCCACCGGCGATGTCGATATTGTCATCGGCACCCACGCGCTGCTCGCCAAGACCATAGCATTTCGCAATTTGGGCCTCGTGATCGTCGATGAGGAGCAGCATTTCGGCGTCGGTCATAAGGAGCGGCTGAAGAGTTTGAAAGCCGACGTCCACGTGCTGACGCTCACCGCCACACCGATTCCCCGCACGCTGCAATTGGCGCTTTCCGGCGTGCGCGATCTTTCCCTGATCACGACGCCGCCGATCGACCGTTTGGCGGTGCGCACCTATGTGACGCCGTTCGATCCGCTGACCATCCGCGAAGCCTTGCTGCGCGAGCATTATCGAGGCGGCCAGAGCTTCTATGTGGTGCCGCGCATCGCCGATCTTCCCCAGGCGGCCGAGTTTCTGAAGGAAACGGTGCCCGAAGTGAAGACCGCGGTGGCCCATGGCCAGATCGGCGCGGCGCAGTTGGAAGACACCATGACGGCGTTCTACGACGGCAAGATCGATGTCCTCGTCTCCACCAACATCGTCGAGTCGGGCCTCGACATTCCCACCGCCAACACGCTGATCGTGCATCGCGGCGATATGTTCGGGCTTGCCCAGCTCTACCAGCTGCGCGGACGCATCGGGCGCTCCAAGCAGCGCGCCTATGCCTATCTCACCACGCCGCCCGACAAGAAGCTCACCGATAGTGCGCAGCGCCGCCTGCAAGTGCTGCAATCGCTCGACAATCTCGGGGCGGGCTTTTCTGTGGCCAGCCATGATCTCGACATCCGCGGCGCCGGCAATCTTCTGGGCGAGGAACAGACCGGTCATGTGCGCGAAGTCGGCATCGAGCTCTATCAGGACATGCTGGAGGAAGCGGTGGCCTCCTTGCGCGCCGGCCGCGCGGACGAAGAGATCACGGACACATGGTCGCCGCAGATCAATCTGGGTGCGGCGGTGCTGATCCCGGAGAGCTATGTGCCCGATCTCAATGTGCGCATGGCGCTGTACCGGCGGCTGTCGGAACTGCAATCGCACGAGATCGAAAGCTTCGCCGCCGAACTGATTGACCGCTTCGGTCCGCTGCCCGAGGAGGTCGAGCATCTTCTGAAGATCGTGGCCATCAAGCATCTCTGCCGCGCGGCGATGGTGGAGAAGATCGAGGCCGGTCCAAAGGGAGCAACGATCAGTTTCCGCAACAATGCCTATCCCAATGCCGGAGGGCTGGTGCGGCTGATCACCGATCATGCCCGCACCATGAAAGTACGGCCCGATCAGAAGATGGTGGTGATGCGCGAATGGCCGACGCCCGAAGCGCGGCTTAAAGGCGCGGAGGCGTTGCTGCACCAGCTTGCGCGTCTCGCCAAGGCCGCGTAACGCGCTTGCCAGTCTCTCAAGTGCCACGCTAGACCGCTCACGTGATTTGCGAGCGCCCACCCTCCACCCCTAACCCCTCCCCACCTTGGGGGAGGG
>DASQIQ010000076.1:0-10262 GCA_035631495.1 Micropepsaceae bacterium | reverse complement strand
CGCCGATCTCGGGCGCGCGCGCCGCGTTCTCGAGCACGGGGGTGCCCTTGGCCAGCGACGCTGCCATCAGGAGATGTTCGGTCGCGCCCACCGATACCGAGGGAAAGACGAACTCCGCGCCCTTCAGCCCGTCTGGCGCTCGCGCCAGGACATAGCCGCCGGTCAGCTCGATTTCCGCCCCCATTGCCGCCAGCCCCTTCAAATGCAGGTCGACGGGGCGCGCGCCAATGGCGCACCCCCCGGGCAGCGACACCATCGCTTCGCGGATGCGCGCGACCAGCGGGCCAAGCACCAGGAAGCTGGCGCGCATTTTGCGCACGGCATCATAGGTGGCCAAGCTCTGCGGCCTTTTGGGAGCATGGAGCGTGATCTTGCCGCCAACATGGTCGGCACCGCTCATCTGCCAGGCGACGCCCACACCGAGCTGGCGCAGAATATCGGCCATATAGACGACGTCGGCGAGATTGGGAACATTGGTCAGGTTCAGCGGCGCTTCCGACAAGAGGCAGGCCGCCATCAAAGGCAGGGCCGCATTCTTGGCGCCGCTGATCGGAATCTCGCCCTTGAGCCGCCGTCCCCCGATGATGCGAATGCGATCCATGATTCTTTTTTTATCTCCTCGCGCTGCCGCTACGGCTGCCCGATATTTAATGACGCTTTGGGGCGCTTTTCGGACTGGAATCGAGCCGATCGTCAAGACCCTCCTGGGGCGCGGTCGCAAGTCCCTTTGGGTTCGGCGGCGCTGCGGCCTCGGCCAGGGTGGCTTTGGCCCGGACCTGCGCTTTGCGGCGCTTGAGATTCTCCTTCAGCGCCGCTGCCAGACGGTCTTTGCGTGTGCCGCTCGCTTGTCCCGCCATGGGCCCTTCCAACGCCCTTTCGCCCGCCTGATGCTTGGGTTATAGCAGCGGTCCCGCGGCCCCCTTCGGGCTCGCCAATTGTTGCCGCAGTAGCGTAGTGGTAGCGCAACCCCTTGGTAAGGGGTAGGTCGACAGTTCAATTCTGTCCTGCGGCACCATCTTTTGGGCTTAACCCTTTACGGGTACCGGTGAAGCTTGGTTTAACGTCTCAATCGTGTCGGAGCCAAGCGTGGCCGTAAACGAAAACCCGTTCGAAGAAGGATTGCAGTTCCTGCGCGGGCTGATCGCCAGCCCCCGCGGCGTGGGCGCGATCGCACCTTCCAGCCCGGCGCTCGCGCGCGCGGTCGCGGCAGAGGTCGATCCGGACAGGCCGGGACCCATCCTCGAACTGGGCCCGGGTACGGGCGCCATCACCAAGGAGCTTCTCGGCCGGGGCGTTACTCCCGAGAGGCTGACCCTGATCGAGTATGATCCGGCCTTCGTCAAGCTGCTGAAGGAGCGATTTGCGGAACTGCGCGTGCTGAAGGGCGATGGCTTCGAGTTTGAGCGCAGCATCGGAAACCACGCCGCGGAGGATTACGCGGCGATCGTTTCGGGGATGCCGCTGTTGAATTTTCCCCCTCCGAAACGGCGCTCCCTGATTGAAACGGCGCTGCGGAGATTGCGGCGCGGGGCGCCGTTCGTTCAGTTTTCCTATGGCTTCATGCCGCCCCTTCCGGCGCCATCAGGCGCGACCGTGCAAATGGCGGCCTTTGTGTGGAAAAACCTGCCGCCGGCGCGCGTATGGGTTTACCGGCGTCGGTAACCCTCACGGCCCCTTCGTGCGCCTCTTCTATCGAATCAGGGTTTTGCGCGCTGCTCCGCGAGCTCGCCGTTCAGCTTGACGATGACGACCGGAATGGCCGCCAGATAGACGCAGATACCGATGATGAACGTCGCCCAGGGAAGGAGTATCGCGAAGGGCACGAGCACGATGGTCAGGATCGCGATAGCGATCCTCGCATGCTGGGAAAGCTCGGTGTGTTTCAGCGACGGCGTCGGTACGCGGCTGACCATGAGCACCGAAGTGAACGCAATCAACGCCATCGAAAAGATCGGTTCGCGGAAAAAGGCGTGCCCGAATTCGAAGTCGAGCAGCAGCGGCAGCAGCATGACGCAGGCGGCCGCCGGAGTTGGAAGTCCGGTAAAATAGGGAAAGGAATGGGTCGCGCCTTCGTCGCGCGCCGCCTGTACGTTGAACCGCGCCAAGCGGATGGCGCTACAGGCGCAGAAGATGAGGGCGGCAATCCAACCCGCATCGCCCATCGCCCAAAGGCTCCAGGTGTAGGCAATGATCGTGGGCGCCACACCGAAGCTCACCAGGTCGGCAAGCGAGTCCAATTGAGCCCCGAACCGGCTGTCCGCGCCCAGCCTACGCGCCGCGCGCCCATCGAGCATGTCGAAGACCATGGCGCAGAAGAGCGCGATCACCGCGCCCTTCCATTGCTCCAACAACACGAAGCGGATCGCCGTCAAGCCGGCGCAAAGGCCGAGCAGGGTCAGCGCGCTCGGGATAACCTTGCTGATCGAGAGATCTTCCAGGCGCTCGAGGCGGTCTTCGAGGCGCTCGAGACGAGCCGAAGCCCATTGGCGCGGCGTCATTCTTTCGCGGAACATGCCTCAGACCCTCTCACTGGAATTTCGCAAGAACCGTCGCCCCGGCTCTAACCCGCTGGTTCTTTGCCAACACGATCGTACCGGGCGGTAGATAAACATCCAACCTACTGCCGAAACGGATAATGCCAAAACGTTCTCCCCGACTCACATGCTGTCCCAAAACGAGATCGCATCGGATACGCCGCGCCACCAGCCCGGCAATTTGTACCACAGCAAGATCGTCTGTCGCGTCCCTTTGTTCAGAACGAATACGGATTGACATTCGTTCATTATGTTCGCTGGCTTTGTCGAAGGAGGCATTGAAAAACCTCCCTTTTCTGTAGTTTAGCGCGATGACCCTCCCATCGACCGGCATGCGATTTACGTGAACGTTGAACACATCCATGAAAATGCTGAGCCGAAGCCGAGGCTCCGGTCCCAAGCCGAGTTCCGGCGGCGGAACCGCCTGGAGAATAGGAAGCAGCTTTCCATCCGCCGGACTGACGATCAGCCCGGGACCGGCAGGCGTGACGCGATCGGGATCGCGGAAAAAGGCCACGCACCAAAGCGCGAACGGCGCGAATGCGAGGGCGGCCCAGGGCGAGAGCGCAAACAGCAGGATATCAACGGCGAGAAACAGAGCGATGAAACGCCAACCGTCGCGGTGAATGGGAATTCTCAAGGGTGCTCAGATCCGCTTTTGGCGTGGGTGGTCCCTAGTGTGGCGAATCCGAAATTCGCAAGTGCTTGGGCAACACTCTGGGCGAATTTCGGATTCAAAGCCACACTAGCAATTTATTGAATCTCGTGTGGTTTTCAGATTTGAAGTTCCTAAACGTGAATGCCACGAAAGTCCTAGGAACTTCAAATCCACGACACCAGGCGCTCTTCCCTAGGGCCATGGGTTCGCGCCCGCAAGTGCGGATTTGAAGCGGACGGGACTCGTGCTCAAATTGGCGCAACCACGCTTCTGCACTGGGGGACGTCATGGATAGACGCACATTTTTGGCTGCTGCGGCGGGCACGGCCGCGGCTTTGACCTTCCCGCAGGGCGCCGCCGTCGCGGATGATTTGCCGCTTGGTCCCCTGCCCGGCACGCGCTATCCCGATCCGCGGGTCCAGGCGCTCGATCCCCGTTTCAAATACAAGATCGGCAATGCGGGAATCGAGCGGGTTGCGACCGGCTTTCGCTGGTGCGAGGGCCCGGTCTATGTCCGCGACGGCGGCTATTTGTTGTGGAGCGACATCCCCAACAACCGCATCATGCGCTGGTCCGAGGATGACGGCCATGTCAGCGTTTTCCGCCAGCCTTCGAACAATTCCAACGGCAACACACGCGACCGCGAAGGCCGGCTCATCTCGTGTGAACATGATTCGCGCCGCGTGACCCGCACCGAGCATGACGGCTCCGTCACCGTATTGATCGACAAATTCAATGGCAAACCCCTGAACGCGCCCAACGATGTCGTCGTATCTGCCGACGGCGCCATCTGGTTCACCGATCCCTTCTTCGGCAATCTCGGCAATTACGAGGGGCACCCGGTTTCCTTCGAATTGCCGCCCCAGGTCTACCGCCTCGACCCGAAAACCGGGAGGGCAAGTGTCGCTGCCGCCGGCTTTGGCGGGCCGGATGGAATCGCGTTCTCGCCTGACGAGAAGAAGCTTTATGTCATCGACACCGGAGTCATGACCGCCAGAGGGCGCGCCTCGAATATCCGTGTTTTCGACGTTGATGGCGAGAAGCTCGGCAATGACAGGGTTTTCGTCAGGGATATGGGTGCGGGCCGTAGCGATGGCGTGCGCACCGATATCGACGGCAATGTCTGGTGCACCATGGGCAACGGCGATCCCATGGAAGACGGCGTGTGGTGCTATGCCCCGACCGGCGAACTGATCGGCAAGATCCATCTGCCGGAAACCTGCGCCAATCTCTGTTTCGGCGGCAAGAAGAAGAACCGGCTGTTCATGTGCGGCAGCACCTCGATCTATGCGGTGTATGTCGAGACCGTCGGCGCAGCCATGCCGTGAGCCGGGCCATAAGCAAAACAGCTTTCTCAGGCACGTTTGTTCGCTTCGCGCGTTTTCAGGTCGCGCCGATCCGGTGCGCGCGGGAGATACTCCATGCCTATTACCCACATCGATGTCCTGACCATCCAACCATTGGTGGCTTTGCTGTTCGGCATTCTGGTCTTGGCCATGCCGCGGCTGTTGAATTACCTGGTCGGCATCTATCTGGTTTTGATCGGCGCTATGGGGCTATGGCCCCATCTCTTCACCGCTACCGCTAGGACGTTAGCGCAGCTCAGCTGAGCGGGTGGAATTGAGCGCCGCGAGTACCGTGGATTCGGTCAGCAGCTGCGGCAGGATGATTGGCGCTTCCGCGCCTGGACCGAAATAGAGATAAAGCGGCACGCCCGAGCGGCCATGGCTGGCCAAAAGCGCGGTGATTTCGGAATCCTGATTGGTCCAATCCGCTTTCAACGCCGCCACCTTTTGGTCGGCGAAGGCGCGCGCGAGCTTTGTCCCGGAGAGCGCCACTTTTTCGTTGACCAGGCAGGTGATGCACCACGCCGCGGTCGCGTTGATGAAGACCGGACGGCCTTCCGCGCGCAAGGCTTGCAATCGCGCGGCGCTGAAGGGCTCATAGCCGAGCGCGCTTTGGGACGGGGTCGCCGCGGAAGCCGGCGGCGTGCCGGCTCCTGCCCGCGGGATGAGAATCCCTGTCCCCAGCAGCGCCAATGCGGCCGCCACGAGCCCCGCGGCGCGGCGCAGGCCGCTCGTCCCCTGGCTCCTGCCATAGACCCATAGAGCGAAGGAGAGCAGGAGCGCTGCTGCCAAAGCGGCCAGCACGCCGTCGGAACCTGTCTGCAGGCTTAGGACCCAGACCAGCCAGACGGCGGCGCCATACATGGGAAAAGCGAGCATCTGGCGCAGGGTCGTCATCCAGGCCCCGGGCCTTGGGAGCAGACGAAGGGCGCCAGGGACGAGACCGACCAGCACGAAGGGCGCGGCAAAGCCCAAGCCTAGGGCGGCAAAAATGGCGAGCGCCTCGTCGGCGTTCGCGGTCAAGGCATAGCCCATGGCCGCACCCATGAACGGAGCCGTGCACGGCGTCGCCACCACGACGGCCAGGACGCCGGTGAAGAAGCTCCCGCTTGCCCCCTCTTTGCGGGCCAGGCCCCCGCCAAGATTTGCCACCCGCGCGCCGCCGAATTCGTAAAGCCCCGAAAGATTGAGGCCTACGGCGAACATCAGCAGCGCGAGCGCCGTCACGAAGAGCGGCTGCTGCAGCTGGAACCCCCAACCCAAGCTCATGCCTGCGGCGCGGAAGCCGAGCAGGGCTCCGGCGAGGACGAGGAAACTCAAGACGGCGCCTGTGCCATAGGCAAAAGCGGCAGCCCTGGCCTTGCCTGGCGCATCGCGGTTGGACGCGAGCGCGAGCGCCTTCATCGATAGCACCGGAAACACGCAGGGCATCAGATTGAGAATCAGTCCGCCAAGGAAGGCGAAGAGAAGAAGCTGGGGGAGGCCGTCCCCGCTTGCGCCGGCTTCCAGCGTCACGGAGGAAACCGGCACCAGACCGGGCTCCGCTTCGATATTCAGCGCATCCACCCGGCCATCGGCGCCGGTCAGCACCAAGAGGCCCGCGAGCTTGCCGATACCTGCGCGCTTATCCTTGTTGGCAAGCGTGTGGCCGGTCCGGCTCTCGATCACCAAGCCCTGATCGCTCGTACCCACAGACTGGGCAGCGGCCGGTTCCACCATACCATCCGTATACGGATAGAATTCCGTGGCGCGCGGTTTGGCCGTGACGAGCTCGGGGCTCTGGATCAGGAGGGCAAATCTTTTGTCGTCGGCATCGTAGATCGCGGACCAGGGCGAGGCGTGGGGAAGCTTGGCGCGCGCCTCGGCGAACAGCGAGGCCGTCTTGGCGTTGGAAGGCGGCGGCGAGGCCGTCACGGACATCGGCAGAGTGAGATGCTTCTCCTCCGGAACGCAGACTTCGGCGCAGACGAGCAACATCACATCGGCCGAAAGATTCGCGCGATCGCCGGGCTTCGCGTCCGCCGGAGCCTTGATGTCGGAAAGTAGGGCGACTTGGTCCTCATAACCGAAATCCATCAGCGGCCCGACGGGAAGGTGCTTGGGGTAGGGCCATTGGATCGCGCCGGCGCTCCAGCCCGGCGGCAAATGCCAATTTATCGTGGTGGGGGCGCCCGCATCGCCCGGATTGATCCAATAGGTGTGCCATTTCTTGCGGATGATTTCGTTGAGCGCGACCGTGACCGTGCCGCCGGGCGCAACGCCTGCGCGTTCGGGGACGAGGCTCGTATCGACTTTGGGCTTGTCGTCCGGCAGGGCGCCCGATTGGGCCGCAGCGTCTCTACAGATGAGAGCCGCGCAGATCAGAGCCAGACAGGGGACGAGGAGCCGCTTCATGACCCAACCTATACTCCCGCACTTCGCTGTAAAAAAGCGCGTCCGGCGCCTTGCCGGGCACCAAGGCCGATAACCGGGCTATGGAAGCTGTCACATTGACGTTAATGGAGCCTCATGCGTATCACCGCGGGAAAATTCAAGGCACGTGCGCTCATCGCTCCGGGCGATGCCAGCGTCCGGCCCACCTCCGACAAGGTGCGCCAGGCGATCTTCAATATATTGGAGCATCGGGATTTCGGCTTCCCCTTCACGCTTGAAGGCGCGCGGGTGGTGGACTTGTTCGCGGGCACCGGCGCCCTGGGGCTGGAGGCCGTCTCGCGGGGCGCACGCTATTGTCTTTTCGTGGACGATTCCGCCGTTTCGCGGGCGCTCATCCGGCAGAATGTCGAGGCGTTCGGGCTGACGGGTGTCACCAAGATCTGGCGGCGCGACGCAGCCACGCTCGGCCCGCTCGATACGCTGGCGCCCTTCGACCTCGCCTTCCTCGATCCGCCCTATCGGAAGGGACTTCTGGCGCCTGCGCTTGCGGGCCTGCGCGACGGCGGCTGGCTGGTCGCCCCTGCCCTTATCGTCGCAGAGATGGCCGAGGACGAGGATATTCCGTCTACGGATGGATATGAGATGCTGGACGACCGCGTCTATGGCGAAACAAGGGTGGTGATTTTGAAGACCGCTCCCTCATCCGCTTCGGACTGATGCCCCTCGCGCTCTCTCCCCCCGAAAGAGAGAGGGATTGTCAGCGGCAGCCGATATGTGCAGCTCGTCGGCCAATGCCTGGACCCAGCATTCTGCGGCGGGTTGAGGCGTTGATCTTATCCGAGAATGGACGTTAGCGCACCGGAGAGAAGTCCGTTCCTCGCCATTAGCGGTCATTCGCGACGCATTCGCCGTTCGAGTCCCCAGCGGCTGACCACAAACCGTATCCCGGATCAGAAATCAGCTTTGGCGGCCAGTGGCATGTCATAAAGCTTGCCGGTGGCGGCGTCGATATTGTTCTCAGAGCAGGCCACTTCGAGATAGGGTTCGTCGTCTTTGTGGTAGTTCGCCAGCGCCGACCACGGCGTGGTGAAGGCGCCGGGATCATCGACCTGCACCGTGACATCGAGATTGCCGGCATCGCGCCGGCGATAGCGCTCCACGACGTGCAATTTATCCGTATGCGGCGTCGCGAAATTGTCGACCCAGCTTCTCGGGTCGAGCCCGACGGTATCGACGATCAGCGTGTCGCCCTCCCAATGCGCCACCGAATCGCCAAACCAGCTCGTCTTCGCTGTGGCGGGGTGGCTCGCATTCAGGCGCGCAATGCGCGGCTGGTTGTGGCGCTCATAGAGGAAGACGATCTGTTTGCCGTCATCGATGATCTGGGTGTGGAAATTCAGTTCGAGAATGTACGGCACGCCCATCGGCCAGCAGGTTTCCTGGGGAGCGTTCACCGTCTTGCCGGCGCGCACGGCATCAGACTGGCGGCGAACCACCTCCGCCGCCCAGGGCTGCAGGATCGGCGCGTTATAGTCGCCCGCGAGACGGGGCACGCGCTGCCCCGGCAACCGCAGAGTTGTTACCGGACCAGGACCGGACGCAGGTGGACGAAACGGCGTGTCGGCGGCGCCGCCGCGCGTCCACAGCCCGGAAATGTCCGGGTGTTGCTGCGCGGAGGCAGGCGTCGAAAGACACGCAACAGCTGCCAAGGCGAGGACGCGGCGGGAATATTTCATGGGGTTTGCTCGGCACGATGATGCCTTCCATCGTACCAGAGTGGGCAGGCAGACGCGATTCGCAGCTTCGTTGCGTTGAGTTCGGCGAGAGCAGCGCGTCACTCTCGCCGAATCTCAGGCAAACGATCGTCGCCCTGAGCAGCCTAAGCGGGCGGCAGCCTTTCGGTCCCGGCAAGTCCAAAGTTCTTGCGCCAAGAACGCGGCCAAAGTCCTAACGGCGCCAGAAGCAGCCGCAGGTAGTTGCCTTCGTCGGGCAATCCACCCGGATGGCCGATGCGCTCCGGCTGCAAGATCTCGCCGTTCTTCTGGGGCAGGTAGAAGGTTCCGAACAGCATGTCCCAAATGGGAAATTCGACCCCATAATTGCAGGAATAGCCGTAACCTTCCGGGACCTGGGCAGAGTGATGCCACCGATGCACTTGGGGCGTCACGAAGACATAATTCAGGACCCCGCCATTCAAGTCCGCCCCGCAATGCTGCAGCGCCCCACCGATAAAGGTGAGGGGAACCGCAATCAAAATCGCAATGGGATCGAACCCAACAATACCGACAAATAGGTAGACGAGGACGTTACGCAACGCATAGTCGATTGGGTGCGATACATAGGTATTGAAGGCTTTGAGGTCGGTCACTCGGTGATGATAAGCGTGCAGTTCCCACAGAAATTGGTTTTCGTGCTGCAGGCGGTGCATCCAATAGCGGAAGAAGCTGACCAACACGGCGATGGTCGCGATCTGCAGTCAGATCGGGCCGAGTTGACCCGCAGATGCAAACACGAGCTTGCGGCCAAGGAAATGCTGAGGCAGGTACAAAAGCACCGGCAGCACCAGCAGCGCCATGACGACGCCGTTCAGATAGAGGTTCACGATGTTCGAGATGATATCGCGCGTCAGCACATTTCGCTGCGAGACCGCGTAGCGGTAGTGATAAATCCTCTCCAGGAGGATCACCACGGCGAACAACAGAAGGCGGTCCCATTTCGGAACCCAGGCGTCGATCTCCGGATGCGTTTGAGCGACGATGCGAAGGGCGAAGAAAATCACCATGACAAGCGGAAGAACCGCAAAATTGAAGAGCTGGGACTTGGTGACAGCCGGCAAGGAGGGCCTCCAAATTGGACGAATTGCGACGCCCGTAAAACTGGCACCAAAGATATCTAGGGCCGGGCTCCGCGGTCAACGCCTGCAGGGGCGCCAAAGTGCATGGCTTTCTGACGCGCGAGACGATGGTGGTGGTTTCACCCCCCTCACCCGCTCTGGGGCTGACGCCCCGCGCATCCCTCCCTATGGGACAGGGGGATAGCGAACAATGATCTGTGTCATTGGCGGTGATTGCTGAGGCGCTATCCAGCGTCCGCTTTGCACCCGCAATGCCGACATTCGCCGTGTGGCTTAGGAATGATTTTACGTGGCGGGTTCAACGGATCGGCGCAACACCTTCTAATCTTGCTGGATGAGGAGGTAAGCGCATGGAGGGGATTTCCCGGATATGGTTCACGTCGAAGCAGCGTTCTGAACTATGGGGGCGATGGAAGGGCGGTGAGTGTGTGGCGGACATCGCCCGGTCACTTGGAAGGAGGAACAAAAGCGGCGTCTATCGGATATTGGCCCTGAAT
>DASQIQ010000075.1:0-19215 GCA_035631495.1 Micropepsaceae bacterium | reverse complement strand
GCGAGCGAAGGCTTCGAGGTTCTCGAGGTTCAACGGTTGGGCGATGAGTCGCGCATGATCATCCGCAAACCCTGAGCACGATCAGTGTACCGATGAAGCATCGGCGCTTCTGAGCGCGTCGATCGCCGCCGCCAAGCCCTGGACGGGCAGGTTCAGAATCACCCATTGGCGGGCAAGCGTCGGGAAGGTGAGCTGCAGACTGTTGGTGGCGGAGAGATGCTGCCAATCTTCAGGCGCCAAGGTTCCCGCGGCCAGACATTCCGTATTGGCGCAATCGCGCACCATCGTCTTGACCTGGCTCGAATCGTCGAAGCGCAGCGTGATGACGTCGCCTGCACGCGCGGTGGACGGCAGCCGCAGCATCGCGGATGGCGTACGTCGCGGCCCCACAAGACTGAAATTGATCGCTACAATGACTTGAGACGGCGAAGGCGGCCCTGCGGGACCGGGCACAATGGGACTCTGGGCGGATGCGGGCATTTCCTGATTGATGCGGCAAGCGTTCCCGCCGGATGGTTTCATATTTGGCTGCGGCGCGGGCGCCGCCGATGCACCCAACGCATCGAGCGAAGGGGGCCCTGGAACGCAGATCAGCCGCCAACGGCCGAACTCGGCGACTCCGATGAAACCGGGAGTGATGCGCTGCCCGCCGCGCGCCATGGCGAAAAGCTCTGAAGGCGCCGGCGCGCCGAGCGCGAAATAGAGCGCGGCAAGCGCGATGACCGCCAGAGCCGTACCAAGAAGGATCAGCGCGCGCCCAGCACTGTACTTCGCGCGATCCAACACCTTACGGATTCAACGCGGCGTTTGCCGTCCGGGTACCCGTCACCATGTCGGGGACAAGGCTCTTGAGAATTGCGCGCGCCGCGAGCGCATCTGGGTGCGTCCCCACCTGCTCGGGCGTCAGCATGATGATTTCTGATCGAGCCGTATAACGCGTGATGGGAACAGCCTCCTTTTCGCTCCAAAAGGCGGGAGTCGACCCCTTGGCAAAATGCTCGGCGCGCCCGGGGTAACGGCGTCCTAAGCCGAACGCCAGGCCGTTTGCCGGATCCCAGTTGTCGTTCGTGCGGTAGAGGTTGGTGTCCGACTCGATGGTGCGATTGTCGAACGCGAAATAATTGTAGCCCGCCCCCACGGTGATCTCGGCGGCGCGGCGCAGTAGAAAATCCTCCACCTGTCCGCGCGAGGTCTGAGTATCGCCCGCAAAGCTGACCCGATAGCGGGTGGCATTGATCTGCTGATCCGCATAGCCGGCGCCTTCGTCAGAGGCTTGCGGCCGATAGGTCGGGACGTTCGCGGTGGGGGTGGCGCAGCCGCAAAGCATCAGAATCGCCGCGGCACAGGCCGCAGCGGCGGCGTGCCTAAGCGACGTTTTTGCTGGGATTTGGGCCTTTTTCATTCGCTTTCGGGTCGCCGGTTTAGCAGACTTGGCCATTATACCAGGGCGGCCATTGCAATGGTCCAAACAAAATTATATAAATGACTGGTCAGTAATCAATGCTGTTGCCATGGTCCCGGATAAGGCCCCAACCCCCAAAATGCGGACTGCGTCGGAAACGGCACGCTGGCGCCGGCGCAAGGATGCAAGGCCCCAGGAAATCCTCGAGGCAGCGCTCTCCGTCTTCGCCGAGAGAGGCTTTGCGGCGGCGCGCATGGAACAGATCGCGGCGCGCGCCGGCGTATCGAAGGGCACCATCTACCTCTATTTCGACAGCAAAGAGGCGGTATTCAGGGCGTTGGTCCACGAGATGTTGGGGACCCAGATCACGCGCTTCACCGATTTCGCCCGCGCCTCTTCTGGACCCGTAGCGCCCGTCGTCGCCGACATCCTGCGTGGAATCGGTCATTTCATCTCGACCAGCAACCGCGTCGTGCTGCCCAAGATCGTCATCGCCGAGGCCGGCAATTTTCCGGACCTCGCCCGTATCTATCGCGAGGAAGTGGCCGAACGCGGCATTGCCCTTTTCGCCGGACTTCTGAAGAGAGGAATGGCGAGCGGCGAATTTCGCACCCTGCCCATTCCCCACGCCGTGCGCCTGTGCATCGCGCCGGTTTTGTTGGCCGCCATCTGGCGCACCACCTTCGCGCAACTGGATGCCGAACCCTACGACTATGCGGGATTGATCGAGACTCATATCGCAACGCTTCTGCGCGGTTTGAAGCGCGAGGAGAGTGACACGTGAAACATCGGTTCCTGTGGGTTGCGATCCCAGCCATATGTCTGCTCGCCTCATGCGAGCAGCCGAAGAACGACTATTGGCTCGGCTATATCGAAGGGGAACTGGCGCTGATTGCGCCGCCGCAGCCGGGCTGGATCACCAGCATCGAAGTCGCCCGCGGCGCGAAGATCAAGCTGGGCGATGCGCTTTTCACGCTGGATGCGGTACGCGAACTCGCCGCGCGTGACAACGCCAACGCCGCTATTGCGGCCGCCAACGAGCAAGCGAGCCAGGCTGCGTCTCAGATCGCCCAGGCCCAGGCCGAAGAGGCGCAAGTCGAAACCGACATCGCCAAGAACGAGAAGGAACTCTCACGCCAGCAGGAGTTGGTCCGCACTGGCGCAACGCCGCGGCGCGATCTCGAAACCGCGCAAGCGGCTTATGACAGCGCCCGCGCCCACCGCACCCAGACTGTCGCATTGCAGACGCAGGCGGCGGCGGCGCGCCGTCAGGCGCAAGCCCAGGCACACCAGGCCGAAGCCAATCTCACCACCGCGGAGTTCAATCTCTCCGAGCGCGCAGTGCATGCGCAGATCGCGGGCGATGTGCAGGACATTTATTTCCGTCAGGGTGAATACGCCAATGCCGGCGCACCTGTCGTGGCGGTGCTGCCGCCGGCCAACGTCTTCGTGCGCTTCTTCGTACCCGAGCCACAAGTTTCGCAATTGATGCTCGGGAGCCAAGTACGCATCTCTTGTGACGGCTGCGCCGCCGGTCTCACCGGCACCATCAGTTTCATTGCCGCGCAGGCCGAATTCACCCCACCGGTGATCTACAGCACCGGAAATCGCGAAAGGCTGGTGTTCAAGGCCGAAGCTCGCGTCGCGGGCGGCCTTCCGATTCGCCCCGGCGTGCCGGTGGAAGTCCGGCCCGTCGCTGTGGCCGCCACGCCGGCCGCCGCGCCGTGAGCGAGCTTGCCATTGACGTTCACGGCCTCACCAAGCGCTTCGGGCGCAAAACCGCCGTCGATAGCGTCGACATCGCCGTGCCCGAAGGCCAAGTCTGGGGGTTCTTAGGCCCGAACGGCAGCGGCAAGACAACCACCATCCGCATGCTTTGCGGGCTCTTGAAGCCCGATGCCGGGAGCGGCACCTGCCTTGGCTATGACATACGCAGCCAGACGGAGAGCATCAAACGCAACGTCGGCTATATGACGCAGCGCTTCAGTTTCTGGGAAGATCTGTCCATCCGCGAAAATCTGGAATTCGTCGCGCGCATCTACGAGATTCGAGAGCGCAAGCAAAAAATCGACGCCACGCTCGCGCGTCTCGGCCTCGGGCAGCGTCAGGACCAGCTTGCCGGTGAACTTTCCGGCGGCTGGAAGCAGCGGCTCGCGCTTGCCGCGTGCATGCTTCACGAGCCCAGGCTGCTTCTGCTGGACGAGCCGACGGCGGGGGTCGATCCCCAAGCACGCCGCGAGTTCTGGGAGGAAATCCATCATCTGAGCCAAAGCGGCCTCACGGTTCTGGTCAGCACCCATTACATGGATGAGGCCGAACGCTGCGACCGCGTCGTCTTCATCAATCTCGGCCACATCGTGGCGCGGGGCACGGTGCAAGATGTCATCAAACAATCGGGGCTGATCACGTTCATTGTCGAAGGCTCCGACGTTCGCCAGTTTCTGCCGCAGCTGGAGGGCAGGCGAGGGATCGAACATGTCGCCTTCTTCGGGGCGGCGCTGCATGTCAGCGGTCATGATCGCGTCTTGCTGGATCAGGCGCTGGCTCCCATGCGCTCGCGGCCCGGCATAGATATTCGGCAGGCTATTCCGAGCCTCGAAGATGTCTTCATCCATTTGCAGAGTCAGGCGGGAGTGACGTCATGAATCGCTTTTCGTTCGCGCGGCTCATCGCCATCCTGAAAAAAGAATTCATCCAGATGCGGCGCGACCGCGGCACGTTCGCGGTGATGGTCGGCGTGCCTGTGCTCCAGCTGCTGGCCTTCGGCTTCGCGATCAACACCGATCCCAAGCATTTGCCCACGGCTCTGCATGTTGCCGATAACAGCGTCTATGCCCGGTCCATCGAGGCCGCGCTCAAGAATTCCGACTATTTCGACATTGTCGCGGTGGCGCCCTCGCAGGAAGCCGGCGACCATATGCTCGATGAAGGCGAAGTGTCCTTCGTTGTCACCATTCCGGTGAATTTCGCGCGCGACCTCGTGCGCGGGCTTAGTCCGGAAGTTCTGATCCAAGCCGATGCCAGCGATCCTTCGGCGGCCTCGAACGCGCTGGCGGCCATGTCGGAACTCGCGACCTCCGCTCTCAAGGATGATCTTGTCGGACCACTGGCGAGCCGGGCGAACCATCCGCCTTTCACCACGGTGATCCAACGCCGCTACAATCCCGAAGGCATCACCGCCTACAATATCGTGCCCGGTCTGATCGCAACGATTCTCACCATGACCATGGTCATGGTGACGGCGGTGGCGATGACGCGGGAACGAGAGCGGGGGACCTTCGAAAACCTGCTGGCGATGCCGGCGCATCGCTTCGAGGTGATGCTCGGAAAAATCCTTCCCTATATCGCGGTGGGCTATGTCCAGTTGTCGCTCATCCTTTTGGGCGCGCGCTTCATCTTCCACGTCCCGATGATCGGCCCACTCTGGCTTCTGATTGCGGTGTCGGGAATTTTCATCGCCGCCAATCTGGCGCTGGGATTCACCTTCTCCACGATTGCGACAACCCAGCTTCAGGCGATGCAGACCGCGGTGTTCTTTTTGCTGCCGTCGATTCTGCTGTCGGGTTTCGCGTTTCCGTTTCGGGGAATGCCCAATTGGGCGCAATGGGTCGGCAATCTGCTTCCCGCAACCTATTTCCTGCGCATCGTGCGAGGGATTCTGCTCAAGGGAAACGGCTGGGTCGAAATCTTGCCCAGTCTCTGGCCGCTGTTGATCTTTCTGTTCGTGGTCGGCTCGGTCGCCCTGCTGCGCTACCGCGAGACGTTGGATTAGACGGGACGTAACGTCGCGGGGCTGCAAATTTTCCATATTAAGCTGCAATATCATGGGTTTAGATGCTCATCATCGGGGGCTTGCTGGGGCTGAAGAGCAAGCGTATTTTCCGCCCCCTTATCGGGAACGAAACCATCCCGAAAGGCGGGACGTTGTAGAAGCGTTCTTCATTTTGGGCCCCGTGCGGGCCGGCAACCGGTATCGGATGATCCGCGAGCGCATTCTCCCGTGAACCAGATGTCCAGGACCGAGGCCGCTCGCGGCCATGGTGTTGCGTCCAGTGTGTCGGGCGCTGCGTGGCGCCGGCGTCAAGCGTGGCTCACGCTGGGCGCATTGGGTGTCGTTTACGGGGACATCGGGACCAGCCCGCTTTATGCGGTGCGCCAATCGGTGCTGGCGACCGGCGGCGGCACGGCCACCCATGATGCGGTGGTGGGTGCGATCTCCCTCATCCTGTGGTCCCTGATCATCATCGTCACCATCAAATACATCGTCTTCATTCTTCGCGCCGACAACAAGGGCGAAGGCGGCGTGATCGCTCTGGCCTCATTGGCGCACCGGTGCCCCGGCCTGTCCCGACGAATGAAGACCACGATCGGCGCCGCCGGTGTGCTTGGCCTTGCACTCTTCTTCGGCGACGGCATGTTGACGCCGGCGATTTCGGTCCTTTCCGCTGTCGAGGGCATCAAACTCGAGGAACCGGGACTGGCCCCGCTGGTCCTTCCCGTCACTTTGATCATTCTGCTTGGCCTTTTCCTGATCCAGAACCGCGGCACCGGCCGGCTCGGCAAATTGTTCGGACCGATCCTGGTCCTGTGGTTCCTGTCCATTGCCGCGCTCGGTGTGCGCTCTATCGCGATAACGCCGGCGATCCTTTTGGCCACCAATCCGTGGGAGGGGATTAGTCTTTTCGTGGTCGAGCCTTGGGTTGCCTTTGTCGCACTCGGCTCGGTGGTACTGACGGTCACCGGCGTGGAAACACTTTACGCCGATATGGGCCATTTCGGGCGGACGGCCATCCGGCTCGGCTGGCTATGCATCGCGTTCCCCGCGCTCATTCTCAATTATCTCGGCCAAGGCGCGCTGCTGCTGCGCGATCCCGCCGCGCTGGAAAATCCTTTTTATGGGCTCGCGCCGGACGGATTCCATTATCCGCTGGTCGCCTTGGCGACTGTCGCCACCATCATCGCAAGCCAAGCGGTGATTTCGGGCGTGTTCTCGATCACGCGTCAATCCGTCCAGCTCGGGCAATTGCCGCGCATGGAGATCCGCCACACCTCGGCTACCGATTACGGACAGATCTATGTGCCTCGCGCCAACACGCTGATGCTGATCGGCGTCATCGCCATCGTGCTGATCTATAAGAATTCCGACGCGCTCGCCGCGGCCTATGGCATGGCGGTCACCGGCATGATGGCGATCACGACCTTCCTCGGATTGATCGTGGTGAAACGCCAATGGCATTGGAAACCATTCTGGATTGCGGTCGCGTTCGGCACGTTCATCCTGACCGATCTTACCTTCCTCGGCGCCGTGTCGTTGAAACTGTTCGAGGGAGCTTGGCTGCCGCTCGCCATTGCCGCGGCCGTCTTCGTGATGATGGAAACCTGGCGTGGCGGGAAGCGCGTGCTCCTCGAGAAGGCCTATGGCAGCGGCATCTCGACCGACATCTTCCTGGAACGCGCCGACAAGACGCCGATCCGCATTGCCGGCACAGCGGTCTTCACCACACCCAGGCTCGACGAAGTGCCCGGTTCGCTGCTGCATAATCTCAAGCACAACAAGGTCCTGCATGAGCGTGTGATCTTCCTGCGCGTAGATGTGCAGGACGTGCCCTTCGTTCCCCCTGAAAAACGCCTCACGGTGAACAAATTGGGCAAGGGTTTCTACACGGTGGAAATGCATTTCGGCTTCTTCCAGACACCCGACGTGCCCGCCGCGCTGGAAGGCACCCGCGCCCATGGGCTCGCGCTCGATCTCGACGCGACGACATTTTTCATTCGCCGCGAGACGCTGGTGCCGGCGCGTGTCTCCGCGCTCGCCAAGTGGCAGACCCGGCTGTTCATCAAGCTCTACGCTTCGGCCTTGGAAGCGGCGCAGTTCTACCGTCTGCCGCCGGGCCGCGTGGTGGAGCTCGGTTCGCAGACCGAAATCTAATCCACCGCGTAGACCAGCGTCTTCAGATAGGCCGTTTCCGGCAGCATGGGATGCACCGGATGGTCCGGTCCCGCGCCCGCTTCCCGGATGAGCGCGGCGGCGCGCCCGGCGCGCTCCAGCCCAGCGGCACATTCCGCGTCAAAGCGCTCGAGCGAAATATTGTGCGAGCAGGACGCGAGCATCAGGAATCCGCCGGGGGCAACGACACTTGCAGCCATCCGCGCGAGCTTGCGATAGGCGCGCGCCGCCGCCTCCAAATCTTTGCGCGAGGGTGCGAAAGGCGGCGGATCGCAAATCACGATGTCAAAACGCGCATTGGCGCGCGCAAGGCGCTCCAACTCTTCAAACACGTCGCATTTGACAAAGCGGCAGCGTCCGGTCACGCCGTTCGCAGCGGCGCCTTCTGCGGCTAGCTTCAAGGCGCTTTCCGAGGAATCGAGTCCCGTGACCTGTTCGGCGCCCCTTGCCGCAGCGAGGAGGGAAAATCCGCCGCTGTAGCAATAGGCGTCGAGCACGCGCTTTCCCTTCGCCAGCCGCGCGATGAAGGCGCGATTCTCCCGCTGGTCGTAATACCAGCCGGATTTCTGGCCGGCTTGCGGATCGGCCAGATAGGCGGCGCCGTTTTCTTCGACGCGGATACGCTCCGTTGTTTCGCCTTTGACCACGCGCACACAGGAATCCAAACCTTCCAGTGCGCGCGCTTGTGTATCGTTGCGCAAGATCACCGCCTTGGGCGCTACTGCCGCATCCAGACCGGTAATCAGGTCTTCGATGAAGCGTTCCATGCCGGCGGTGGTGATCTGCACCACGCAAATCTCGCCGAAACGGTCGATCACAAGACCCGGCAGTCCATCGCCTTCGGCATGGACCAGCCGATAGAAAGGCGCATCGTAAAAACGCTCGCGCAGGGCGCGCGCATGACGGAATCTCTCGGCGAAGAACGCCGCGTCGATTTTCCTCACCTGCTTGGCCAGCAGCCTGACGGCGATCAAGCTCTTGGGATTGAAATAGCCGAATCCGATTGTCGCGCCGTCCTCCGCGGCAAGCTCGACCAGCGAGCCGGGGACAAGCGCTTTCACATTGTCGTCCATGACGATTTCATTGGAGAAGGCCCAGGGCGCGCCGTTGCGCACGCGCCAGCCTTCGCGCGGTCTCAGCCGGATGATGGGCAGGCGCACATTCATCGCTTCAGCTCCGTTTGCCACTAGTGTGGTGGATTTGAAGTTCCCAAGATTTTCATGGCATTCACGTTTGGGAACTTCAAATCCGAAAACCACACTAGATTCAATAGACTGCTAGTGTGGCGATGAATCCGAAATTCGCCCGGAGTGTTGCCCAAGCACTTGCGAATTTCGGATTCGCCACGCTAGGTGTTGCGCTTGATATAGAGGACCAGGTTCCGCTGGGCGATGCCGAAGATGACAACCGCAAGCGCATTTGCGCCCGATCTCTGATTATGTCGAACACAAGCCGCCCACCTTTGCCGCCTTTCAGCTTCGAGACCGCCGTTCAGAAGGTCCGCATGGCGGAAGATGCATGGAACAGCCGGGATCCCGCGCGTGTCGCCCTCGCCTATAGCGAAGACAGCCGCTGGCGCAACCGGGCCGAATTCTTCGAGGGCCGGTCTGCGATCATCGCCTTCCTCACACGCAAATGGGCGAAGGAAATCGATTACCGCCTGATCAAGGAGCTTTGGGCGTTCCACGACAATCGCATCGCCGTGCGCTTCCAATATGAATGGCGCGACGATAGCGGCCACTGGTTCCGCTCCTATGGCAATGAGCAATGGGAGTTCGACGGCAACGGTCTGATGCGCCGGCGCGAGGCGAGCATCAACGATGTGCCGATTGCCGTGGAACAACGCAAATTCCTCTGGCCGGCGGGGGCCCGTCCCTCCGATCATCCCGGCCTGACCGAGCTTGGAATGTGACCTGCTAGACCTGCAGGGCCGGGCCGCGAATCCATTGCGACAGCAGCCATTTCTCACCGCGCGTCGGAGGCAGACCGGCATGGGCGGTACGCCGGTCCGGCCGGCCATCGGGTTCGACATTCCAGAAGAAGAGTCCACTTCCCCGATGTCCCTTCCAACGCTTGCCGAGTACCGGAAATTCGGTTTCGCCGCCCTCGTAATCCTCATTCAGACAGAGAAGAAATGTCAGCACACGCTGGCCGCGTTTGGCCACGTCCTTGGCGTAACCGGGCAAAGATGTGTCGAGGAAGTCGAAATGCGGCAGGAATTCTTGCCCAGGCAAGTAATGAAGAATGACCGCCGCCTCCATGGCGTCGACCGGCAGCTCCGTCACCTTTGCCATTCGGGCGCGCAGAAACAGAAGCACGAGATCGCTGTCATTGAGGGGAAAATGGCACTCGCTGTTGGTGCGGATGGCTTCGTGGCGCGCATCGCCCGTGTCGTGATCATAGACCTTGGCAAGGGACAGTCGCGGCCGCGCGCGCCGGATCAGCCAATCGCAGATCTCAGGCGAAGCGAAACCTTCGGCCGTGGCGACACGCGGGCTGGCCGACGCAATTCGTGGCTGCGGAGTCGAGAGCCAGGCGGCAAGATCGACGCTCCGGCGCAGTCCGGCCCATTCTGAATGCGCTGCGGCTTTGCCGGCGGCAATGTCCTGGGCTAGCAGCCAATCCCCCGCACACGCGGCAAGTTCGGCTTGCGCGAGCTGCGATCCAAGTTCGGCGGCGCGAACCAGATGATCGAGCGCGACGGACCAATCCTGTGGAACTCCTGCTCCCGCGGCGGCGCACATCGCCGACACATGCGCGGTTTCCGCCTCGGATTTCCCTGTTCCCTGACCGAAGGGAAACGGGGGAAGGGAGCCATCGCCCATCGCAGAATCCATAAACCGCTCCAGGTTCAACTATGCCGGTATTGCCGAAGCGAAAGAACCCCCTCGCGGATCGGCGGTGAACCAACAGGCCTGCGCGTCACGATGTGCGGCCGCGCACCCATTGCGAGAACAGAAATTTTTCGCCTCTCGTCGGAGGCAAGCCGGCATGAAGCATGCGCCGGTCCGTTTGCCCGTTCGGCAGCACATTCCAGAAGAACAGAGCGTCGCCGGTCTTACCCTTGTAGCTGCATTCCAGTTTGGGGAAGTCCGTTTCACCGCCCTCGAAATCCTCATTGAGATAGATGAGAAAGGTCAGCACGCGCTGGCCAAATTCGGCGACCTGCCTTGCATATCCCGGTTCCGCTGTGTCGAGAAAATCGTAATGCGGAAAAAATTGCTGGCCGGGCGCGTAGTGGAGCACGGCGCTTCCTTCCATGGCCATTGTCGGCGGCCCGGTCAATGCGGAAATGCGCGCCCGCACGAGGTGAAGGATGAATCCCGTGTTGGCGAATTCGAACTCCGCCGAACTGTTGGTGCGGTTGTTGCCGTATCGCGGCGTGCCGGTCAGGGGATCATCGGTCCGCGCGGGCTTGAGATGCGGCCGGCTTTTTTCGACCAGCCAGTGGCAGATAGCAGGCCGAATGAACTGCTCGGCAATGCCGATCCGAAGTTCGGGGGACATCCAGCACGGCCTTGCAACGACGATCCACTCCCGCACATCGAATGTTTTGCGCAAGCGCTCCCAGGTGCCGGCCGGAATATTGGCGTTCTGCTCGATTGCCGCCATTAGGTCGGAATCGCCGGCCATGAGTGCAAGTTCTTTGCGTGCGATTGCCTGATCCAGCTCCGCGGCACGCTGCAAGAAGTCCAGCGCGATGCGCCAGCTTGGCGAACCGGTGCTACCGG
Organism: Micropepsaceae bacterium; assembly: GCA_035631495.1. Classification (GTDB taxonomy): domain Bacteria; phylum Pseudomonadota; class Alphaproteobacteria; order Micropepsales; family Micropepsaceae; genus CAIYRG01. The sequence goes on along the minus strand of DASQIQ010000075.1, from coordinate 8,135 downwards.
CCGCATTGAATAAAGCCATCAGATAGGCTGCCTCGCCGCTGCCCTCTTTGGCGGCCTCAGTGGCGAGTTTCACTCCCTCGGCAATGTTTACCGGCGGGTGCGACATGAGATGACGGCCGAGAGCCGCTTTGGCCGTGACATCGCCGGTTGCAGCCGCGCGGCGCAAACAAAGAAGAGCCGCCTCGCCGTCTCCCTTCGCGTCGCATTGGCGCGCAAGTTCAAGCTGCGCCGCGACATCATCGGGCGTCGAATCGCGTTGGAGATTCTCAGCGAACGCGTCCATCTGGGGATTGCTTTCTTACGCGGCACGGGAAGCTAACATTGTCACGAAAACGCGAGAAGCGGGGTGCCGGGACCATGGGTGGTGAATCCGCCTCGCCCCCAGTGGCGCGTTCTTAACACTCGCAATAGAGCGTTTGCATTTAGGGAGGGCCGGGCGAGTTTCGTCCGGGCCCTCGTCTTTTCTTCGCTCTCTCCTAGGCTAACCCTCTGTCCGGCCCCGATTTTCAATGGGGAGAGCTTGGGCCTTTGTAGAAGGGCCCGGGGGGCGTAAAATGCATAGGCTATGACGCGTCAAGCGCGGATTCGGCGGGACTCGAAACAACGGGGAAGGTCAACGAGATGAAAGCTCAACTACGCAATGGAGCAGCGTTCGCGATTATCGCATTGGCGGCTGTTTCCGCCTTCTTGTTGCCGTCCTCGCCACGCGCCGCGGAAGAGACAATGCTGCTCAGCGGCAAAATCACCTCTTCCACGGGGGAAGCGCTCGCCGGGATTCCGGTGAAAGCGCGCCGCGCCAACAGCACCATGACAGTTGCGGTCTATAGCAACGCCAAGGGAGAATATTCCTTCCCGAGCTGGTCGGATGTGACGCCGGGCTCTTACACCATTGCTGTTGAGCTTCCCGATTTCGAGCATGTGAACAAGGACGGCGTCAGCATCACGGCCGGCAAGACCGCGCATGTGGACCTCACGCTGAAGTCCAAGCCGGTTGCCTATAGCGACGCCACTGCGTCCGAGATCATCGCCGCGCTTCCCGGCACCGATCATCAGAAGGTGCTGTTCTCCCAATGCAGCAATTGCCACACGCTGCAATGGGCGCTGAGAAACCCGCGTACCAAGGATGAATGGGTCAAAGTGGTAAAGCGCATGGGCGGGCGGGCTTCGGAAGCCGTTACGCCGGACACTTACGCCTTCAGCCAGAAGCAGTTTATCGAGCCCTTGGCGGAATATCTTGCATCCATTCGTGGACCGGACTCCAAGAGCATTCCGTTCAAGCCGCGTCCGCGTCCGACGGATGAAGCCTCCACCAATCTTGTCGTGACCGAATACGACCTGCCGCGCGGAGGCGCGCGCGAAGTCTATATGCTGCGCGGCGACCCGCGTTTCGTCTGGCCCCACGACGTGATCATGGACAGGGAGTTCGCCTATTACACCGATCACTTCTCCTACGTGCTCGGGCGCATCGACATCAAAACCGGCGAAGCGATGGAAATGCCGTTCCCGCTGCCGGAAGGCGCCGGCCGCGAGGCAATGGGCGCCGGCGACGGACGTCCGGGCAATCCGGGCGGCGGTGCGCATGAGCTCCAGTTCGACCGCAAGGGGAATGTCATCGTCGGTATGAACAATGGTACGGTCAAATATGATCCCAAGACGGCGAAATTCACCCGCTGGGCGGCAGGCGATGCCATGTTCGGTTTGGATCCGGAGGGCAATGCTTGGACCGTGCAGAAGAACGGCGAGCTGACCAAGCTCGAGACCGGCAGCGAAGCGCTCAAACGCACGATCTATCCGATCCCGAAGAACAGCGGCATCTATGACATCGACACCGATTCCAAGGGCCGGACCGACCTCTATATCTGGCGCGACGGCAAGATCGGCATCTTCGATCCCAAAGACATCTCTTACACCGAGTACAAGACGCCGACCGCGATGTCCGGCCCGCGCCGTGGACAGATCGATGGGCAGGATCGCCTCTGGGCGGCGGAATTCTACGCCGGCCAGGTTCTGATGTTCGATCCGGACAAGAAACAGCTCAAGGAATATCCGCTCATCAACGGCGCCAAGGCCTACACCGCTCCCTATGCGGAGCCCTATTCGGCGAGCGTGGACGACAAGAACCATGTCGTGTGGACGAACGACTTCAGCAGCAGCCGGATCTACAGAATCGACACGAACACCGGGAAGTCGACCGAATATATGACGCCGTCCAATTACGAGATTCGCGATTTCAAGGTGGACACAAATGCGCCGCGTCCGACGGTTTGGATCCCGGCCTATCGTCCGCCATCCAAGCTGGTGAAAGTCCAGGTTCGGTAGGGCGCCAACTCCCTCGTCTCGCCTTTGAGGCTCGACACCTCCCCCGCAAAATGCGGGGGAGGAAAATGACATTTGCCTCACGTCCGCTTTCACGACCACACGCGCGTTGCGACCATTCTTGCATGCGGGTTTGAACGTCCGTTTTGGGGTGCGATCCGGACGTTGGCGGCTGGTCGCATTTTGATCCGAAGCTGCCGTTCCGCCCCCCGGTCAAACTCATTTCTTTCCAGTGAGACCATCGTCCGATTGCGCGGTGCCGGAACAGATGTTGCAAACTCCTGTACGGACAATGCGAGCCACCGCGGTGACAAGGAGGTCCCGATGAGTCAATCCGTTTTGCGCCTCAAGCTGCTGGCGATCGCGCTGGCTGGCGCCCTTTATCTACCGGCAGCAGCCCAAGAGGGCGGCGAAACCGCGACCATTGCAGACTCGATGCGAGCTCCCCAAGTCCAGAAGATCGAAGTGGTCTTCCCGAATGAAATTCGCCGCTATGGGCGTTCGGTAGGTCCGATCCGCGTGGCAAAGCTGACCATCGTTGTTGGAAAGGATGGTAAAGCGCGCGACGTGCAGATCGCCCAATCGAGCGGCTTCAGTCGCTACGACCAAGCCGCTTTATCGGCCGCACGAGAAGCGACCTATCTTCCCGCAATCAACCGCGGCACCCCTGTGGAGTCGCGATTGGACTACGACGTCTCGTTCGGGCTTCTCTGCAACCGGGCGGCAGGCGACAGCACTTGCGACCACGGGAAGTATCCTACGACATGCTCGGCGACAGTCTGCGCATTGCTGATGAGATGATATCCGGTAGATTCTGGCGAGGTCCTGCCGGTTCTCAAGCCGTTGCCCTGAATGTTAGAACCCCTGAACCGTAGGGGCTGAACTACGATGAAGCGCATGGAGTAGCGGTCTACGTCAGCGTAGGACCGAAATAACAGAGCACATCGCCGCTCGCGCTGATGAACACCACTCCGTGGCCGGTGGGATTACCGCCGTCCTCTAGCGCCCGGTTTAATTTATTTGGCGGGACCAATACCTTGCTTCCCCGAGTGATCGGCTGCCGGGCGCCAAGATAATCAGAGTGCTCCACTGGATAGTCGCCCGTGATAATCGCGTAGAATTCGCCGTGCGGTCCAACTTCGAAGTCGTCCGCCACGAAAGCGTCCCCGTCGCCGCAGCAGGAGATACGCGTATCAGGCTGTTCTACACTCGCAATCCAATGCTGGCATAGCTGGAGCCTCGGCCCGTTCTGGATTACTGCCGGGTCACAGACAAGAGCCCGCCCCTGCCAACCGTCTCGCGATTGAGCGGGAACCGACATACCGGCACACAATGCAAGCGCAACGAATAGCAATCGAACAGATTTCATTTTGCCAAACCTCTGCTGGATCGCGCCGTCTGGGCCAGAAGCTGGTCGGATTCCGATAGGCCCTTCGCGCGAATTACACCCTCGCGTGGCAAGCTGGCGGGTATCGAGTGGCCTTTCGCCAGCGCGTCTATGCAGATTTTCGTGGTCTCACCCCGCTGAAGCACCCCGGTTCAGATCGACATGGTGCGCAAGCTTCGCCGCTTTACCCGTAACCTCAAATGGGCTCAAAGTCCCATTGACACGTGCCAACTCCGGCTCGGCGCCCGGAGCTATCGCTCTTGAAACCAACCGGACGTAACCCAAGCTAGAGCCATCCCCTCGGCACTGATGACTTCGTCTGCGATTGCGCGGGAACGATGGCCCGCTTTCCGCCTTCGCGCGGACAAGCTTTGCAGGCCATGACAATCATGCTTCCTGACGACTGGACCCGCCCTAATACACGACGACGGAGCGGATGGATTTTCCTTCGTGCATCAGCTCGAACGCATCGTTGATGCGTTCGAGGGGTAATCTGTGGGTGATGAGATCGTCGATCGCGATCTTGCCCTGCATATACCAGTCGACGATTTTGGGAACATCGGTGCGGCCTCTTGCGCCGCCGAACGCCGTGCCCTTCCAGACGCGGCCCGTGACCAGCTGGAAAGGCCGCGTCGCGATCTCCTGACCGGCGCCGGCAACGCCGATGATGACGCTGACGCCCCAGCCTTTGTGGCAGCATTCCAGCGCCTGACGCATGGTCTTCACATTGCCGATGCATTCGAAGCTGTAATCCGCACCGCCGCCGGTGAGCGCGACCAGATGGGCAACGAGATCGCCGGTTATCTCATTCGGGTTCACGAAATCCGTCATGCCGAGTTTCTGCGCCAGCGCGCGCCGTGCCGGATTAAGATCGACGCCGACAATCTGCGACGCGCCCACCATCCGCGCGCCCTGGATGACGTTCAGTCCGATGCCGCCGAGACCGAACACTACGACGCGCGAGCCGGGCTCGACCTTTGCCGTGTTGATGACGGCGCCGATGCCGGTGGTGACGCCACAGCCGATGTAGCAGACCTTGTCGAAGGGCGCGTCCGAGCGAATCTTCGCCAGAGCGATTTCCGGCAGCACGGTGAAATTCGAGAACGTCGAGCAGCCCATATAATGCAGCACCGGCTTTCCCCGGAACGAGAAGCGGCTGGTGCCGTCGGGCATGACGCCCGCGCCCTGCGTGGTGCGGATAGCCTGGCAGAGATTGGTCTTGGGATTGAGGCAATATTCGCATTGGCGGCATTCGGGTGTGTAAAGCGGGATGACGTGATCGCCCGGCTTGAGCGATGTCACGCCTTTGCCGATTTCCACCACGATGCCCGCGCCTTCATGGCCGAGAATGGCGGGAAAGCGCCCTTCCGGATCCTCTCCGGACAGAGTGAAAGCATCGGTGTGGCAGATGCCGGTCGCCTTCAGCTCCACCAGGACTTCACCGGCCCGCGGTCCGTCGAGCTCGACGTCGGCGACTTCCAGGGGCTTTCCCGCCTCGAATGCGATGGCGGCTTTCACACGCATGTGCAAACTCCATGTGGGTGGGCAATTCCGCTCCGTCGAAATATACTCTCGCAAAATGAGGCAGCCGCCAATGGAGAGCACGATGAAAAACCTGACCAGCTTGAAGCTATTTCCGTGTCTCCTCGGGGCCGCCATCCTCGCTCCGGCCGTAAGCCTCGCGCAAAATCCGCCGCCGCCCGATCATCCCAAGATCACGGTCAAGGGGCAGACCTATACGCCCCGCTCGGTTCTCACGCGCAACATGGGCACGGAAGAGGATCAGACCACGGCCTTCCCGCCGCATAAGATCATCGGCAACATCTATTATGTCGGGACGCGAACCCTGGGCTCCTTCCTCATCGTGACGCCGCAGGGGAATATTCTCATGGACAGCACTTATGAGCGCAATGTGCCGGTGATTGCCAAGTCGGTCGAGCAGCTCGGGTTCAAATTCTCCGACACCAAAATCCTGCTCGGGAACCATGCCCATGGTGATCACCAGGAAGGCGACGCCTTGGTCAAACAGATGACCGGCGCACAGGTCATGGCGATGGCCGAAGACGTGCCTGCGCTCCAGGCGATGAAGCCGGGCGGCAAGGAGCACCCGATCGACAAGGTGCTGCACGATGGCGACAAGGTGACGCTCGGCGGCATGACGCTGGTTGCGCATCTGACGGCCGGCCATACGCGCGGCTGCACGACCTGGACGACGACCGCGCAAGAAGGCGGCAAGACCTACAATGTGATGTTCGGTTGCTCCTTGCGCGCGCCCGGCGTGGTGCCTCCGGCCGTCGCCGAAGAATTCGCGCGTTCGTTCAAGGTGGTGGCGGCGCTCCCCTGCGACGTGCAGCTCGGCGATCACCCGGCGCAGTACAATATGCAGGCGAAATACGCGAAGCTGAAACCTGGCGCTCCCAATCCCTTCATCAGCCCTGCAACGTGCAAGGACGAGGCGGGCATTTCGGAGGCCATGGTCAAAGCGATTCTCGACGAGCAGAAATCCGCCCGCCCCTAGACCTGCGGAATCATCGAATGACGCCGGTGGTTTTCAGGAAGGTGCTGGTTTCCGACACGAATTGCGCCGTGAAAGGCCCATATTGATCGTGTGGGAGAAAATGCGGCACCAGATTCTCGGCGTCATAGAGTTTTTTGTATTCGGGATCGGCGAGGATCTTTCGCGCCGCATCGTCCCAGATCTTGATGACAGCCGGCGGTAAGCCCTTTGGCGCCGCCAAGCCGCGGAATTTCAGCAACTCGACATTGTAGCCCAGCTCCTTCACGGTCGGCACGTCCGGGTAACTCTCCATGCGCACATCGTTGAATGTCGCCAAGAGGCGGAGTTTCTTTCCCTCGAGCTGAGCGCGGATTTCCTCGATCTCGCCTAGACCCATGTCCAGCGTGCTGTTGAGCACATTGATCATCATCTCGCTGCCGCCATCATGCGAGACGATGGCGACGTTCACTTTGGCGGCACGCTTCAGCCGTTCGGCTGCTTCACGCTCCAGCGAAGCGGGGTTCGACACGCCCCAACGTCCCCGGCCGGCTTTTGCGTGGTCGATGACATCCTTCAGCGTCTTGTAGGGACCATCGGCCCGCGTATAGGCGAACCCGGCATCGGTGAAAAAATTCACCACAGGATCCAGGTCGCGGTAAGTGTTGGCGGGCTTGCTGAGCAGCGAGGTCAAAATATAGGTCGGCGTCGTGGCATAAAAAATACTGCCATCGGGTTTGCCGGCAGCGACGCGAGAAACAGCCTTGGCGCCGGAGCCACCTTCGTCATTCTCCACGATGAAATTCGCGTTGATGTATTTGTGCAAATATTTCGTCAGTTCGCGCAGGAAGACGTCGCTCCCGCTGCCAGGGCTCGAGTGCGTGACCAGGGTGACGAGCTTTTGCGGATAAGGGACGGGGGCGTTGGTTTGGGCCGGGGCAGCCGAAACAGTGGAAATCGTCCCCGACACCACGAGACCCGCCGCGAAAACGAAGCTACGCATCGGCTGCCCCTTTCCTCGCGGCTAAAGCTTAAGCATGCTGCTTCAGTTTTTCGTATCTGCCCGTTCTGACGATTTCGGCGTGCGTACCATCGGGCGCGCGAAATTTGATGGTCATGGATTCCGGTTTCGACAGAATCGTGCCGCCATGTCTCGCGATTTTTTCCGCAAACCCATCCCGGTCATCGACCTCGATACCCCAGTGGTGAATCCTCGGCCCCGGGCCGGCGAGCTGCGCTTCATGGGCATCTTCGCTGTCATAGACCATGAGCGCGAGATCGAAATTGCCATCGGTCATATGGCGGGAGATATGCTGATGATTGCGTCCTGTCGCGACCTGTTTGAACCCGAATACATTTTCGTAGAAGCGCGTCGCGGCTTCCAAATCTCCGACCTTTATCGCCAGATGGACGATACGGCAGTTGCCGGTCTTCTCTTTTTTCTTGTAGCGGCCGGCTGCGACGATTTCGGCGACCGTTCCATCGGGGGCGCGAAACTTTAGAGCGCCCTGGCTGCGTTCCGAGATGATCGTGCCGCCATTGGCCTCGATCAATTTCACCGTGGCTTCGCGATCCTCGACCTCGATGCCCCAATGATGGATGCAGGGGCCGGCTCCGGAGAGTTGCGCCTCGTGCACCTCTTCATTGTCATAGACCATGAGCGCGACATCCAGATCGCCGTCCGTCATGTGGCGGGATATGTGACCGCGCGCATGGCCGGTGCCGGTCTGACGCAGGCCAAACACGTCCTCATAAAATTTTGTTGAGCTCTCAAGATCTTCGACCTTGATAGCAATGTGAATGATGCGAGCCATTGTCATGCTCTCTTTGCGAATACGCGGTAGCGAATGGCCGCAACCTATTTGTTGTGGGGGCTATCCGCAAGTTCCGCTCATTACGAGCGATTAATGCGACAACCGCTAGGCCCAGCTTAGATCC
>DASQIQ010000074.1:0-2784 GCA_035631495.1 Micropepsaceae bacterium | reverse complement strand
AGACTCATGTCTCATTGTTCGATGGCACCAATTGCGGGATCAGGGTCGAAAACCGCGCGATCTTCTCCGTGCAGTACCACCCGGAAGCTTCGCCGGGCCCGATGGATTCGCATTATCTCTTCGAGCGCTTCGCCGCCGCGGCGAAGACGCGACTCTAACGCCGTTTATTTTCCGACAGTTCGTTGTATCCAAACAGAACTAACGGATAGTGCGCGCGGTACATGGCGCGCAGGAATTATTCGCGGTAATAATGCTGTGGAATCCACACGCGAAACAGACCCTGGGAGGGCGCGATGGCGAAACGGCGCAGCTTTGGCGAAGAATTGGGCGAACCGGTAGCGGGAAATGGCCTCTTGCATCGGCGCTTCTTCCTGCAAAGCGGAGCCGCCTTGGCCGGCGCCGCTGCGGCGGTGGGCACCGCACGGGCCGAATCCATCGGCGCCATTTCACCGCCAACCATGACAAAGCCGGGAAGCGGCTTCACCGCCTACGGCATGCCGTCCCATTGGCGCGACAACATCAAGCGTATCCTCGTCACCAATGCGCCGCCCGCACGCGAAGTCACCGGTTCATCGCGCACGCCGCTGCAGCTCCTGGAAGGCGCCATCACGCCGGCGGGCCTGCATTATGTGCGCATCCATAATGGCGTCCCCGACATCGACCCGAACCAGCACACGCTCACCATCTACGGCATGGTGAAACAGCCGCTCACCTTCACTGTGGATTCGCTGATGCGCTATCCCATGCGCTCGGAAATCCGCTTCATGGAGTGCGCCGGCAATTCGGGCGGCATGAACGCACCCATGGCGCCGCAGCAAACGGCGGGCGATATTCACGGCCTTCTCTCCGGTTCGGAATGGACAGGCGTGAAGCTCTCCACGCTCCTTGACGAAGCGGGCCTGGATTCCAAAGCGACGTGGATTCTCGCCGAAGGGGCAGACGGCGCCGGCATGAGCCGCAGCGTTCCGGTGTGGAAGGCGTTGGATGACGCGATGATTGCGCTCTATCAGAACGGCGAGCCCATTCGCCCCGAGCAGGGCTTCCCCATGCGCCTGCTGCTGCCCGGTTTCGAAGGCAACACCAATGTGAAATGGCTTCGCCGCCTCAAGGTGATGGACACGCCGATGTACACGCGCGATGAGACCTCGCGCTACACCGAGCTGATGCCCGACGGCAAAGCGCGGGAATTCATGCTGCAGATGGAACCCAAATCGGTGATTCTGAAGCCGTCCTTCGGCGTCAACATGCAAGGCGCCGGCTATTACGAGATTTCGGGTCTCGCCTGGTCCGGCTTGGGCCGCGTGCGCCGCGTGGATATTTCCGCCGATGGCGGCAAGAGCTGGGCGGAAGCAGCCCTCAGCGGTCCCGTGCTGCCCAAGGCGCTGACGCGATTCCGACTTCCTTGGATGTGGAGCGGGGGCCCCGCGACGCTGATGAGCCGTACCACGGACGAAAAAGGCGTTGTCCAGAAGACGCACGCCGATTGGGTCGCGCAATATGCGCCGCGGCAGAATTTCCACTTCAGTGCCATCCAGAGCTGGGGCGTCGCCGCCGACGGCAAGGTGAGCAATGTCTATGTCTAGCCGCACAGCATCGATTGCCACTGTGGTGATTCTGGTCGCGAGCGCCGCGTCTGCCGCAACGCCTGCTCCGCCGAAATTGGGCCGGCCCGCGACACCGGACGAGATCGCCCGCATCGACATCAGCATTCCTCCCGACGGCAAGGGCTTGCCTTCAGGTTCGGGGTCGGTCGCACAAGGCGCGGCGGTCTTCGCGCAGAAATGTGCGGTCTGTCATGGCGCCAATGCGGAGGGCACGCCGAGCGGTGACCGTCTCGTCGGCGGCATCGGCTCGCTCAATTCCGCCAATCCGGTGAAGACGGTTTCGTCCTATTGGCCTTACGCGACGACGGTGTTCGATTACATCCGCCGTGCCATGCCGATCACCAATCCGCAATCGCTGCAGAACGATGAGGTCTATGCGGTCACCGCTTACGTTCTTTCGATCGACAATATCGTTCCGAAAGATGCGGTGCTCGATGCAGGGTCGCTGCCCAAGGTGCAGATGCCCAACCGCGCCGGCTTCGTGAATTGGGAACCCCGACTGCTGAAGCCCTAAAGCTTCTCAATCCGTATCGCCGTTGCCGTTGCCATTGTCGGGGGCGATCCAGCCTTTGAGATCGGCTGTCGGCGGCATGCCCACGACATTGTAACCGGCATCGACAAAATGCACTTCGCCGGTAACGCCGGCCGACAGGTCGGACAAGAGATAGAGCGCGGCGCCGCCGATATGGTCGAGCTCGATGTTTTTCTTCAGCGGGCTGTGCGCCTTGTTCCATTTGAACACCATGCGCGCGTCGCCCACCGCAGATCCCGCCAGCGTGCGCATTGGGCCGGCCGAGATCGCGTTGACGCGGATCTTGTCCTTGCCCAAATCGGCCGCAAGATACCGCACGCTCGCTTCGAGCGCCGCCTTGGCGACGCCCATCACATTGTAATTAGGCATCACCCGCGAGGCACCCTCGAAGGTTAACGTTACCAGCGCGCCGCCGTCCTTCATCATCGCCGTGGCGCGGCGCGCAACATCGGTGAACGAATAGCAGGATATGTTCAGGGTACTGAGAAAATTCTGCCGGCTGGTCTCGACATAACGGCCCTTGAGTTCGTTGCGGTCGGAAAACGCGATGGCGTGCACCAGGAAATCCAGTTTGCCCCACTGGCGCTGGAGCACGTCGAATACTTCTTCCAGCTCGGCATCGCTGCCGACGTCACAGGGCAGGACCAG
>DASQIQ010000073.1:0-4590 GCA_035631495.1 Micropepsaceae bacterium | reverse complement strand
CGCCGCGCATTGGCGCGGCGCGGGAAGGGGATCCGATGAGCAACCGAATAGATTCCCTTCCCCTCGCGATGTGCATCGCTCGGCCGGGAATGACAAGCATTGTTGTTGAGTATGGGAGCTTTCGGTGAACGCGGGAATTCCCAAACCGGGTCGCCTCAAGAAACGCTCCTTCTCCGTCGCGGGCCATCGCACCTCGATCGCGCTCGAACCCGAATTCTGGACGGCGCTCGAAGCCGAAGCGCGCGGCAAGGCAATGGCTCTTGCCGCTCTCGTCGCGCGCATCGATGCGGGCCGCGCCGGGCGCAATCTTGCCAGTGAGCTGCGCGTCCATGTCCTGCGCCATGCGCTTGAGAAGGTGGTATCCCGGACCTAAGCTTGTCCCATGCTCACGCTCTATCACGCCCCCAAGTCGCGCTCGTTCCGCACCCTCTGGTTGCTCGAAGAAATCGGCACGCCATATGAGATCCGAAACGTCTCCATCCGCCGCGGCGATGGATCGGGGGCACGCGATTCCACCAATCCTCATCCCCACGGCAAAGTGCCGGTGATCGTCCATGACGGCACCGTGGTCTACGAGACGACCGCAATCGCGCTCTATCTCACCGATGCATTCCCTGACGCACATCTCGGGCCAAAAGTGGGTGAGGCGGATCGGGGCGCCTATGTCACCTGGTTGTCCTATTACAGCGGCGTGTTCGAGCCGTCGTTGACCGCGAAATTTCTCAAGCTGGAGCATGTTTACGGCACATTCGGTTGGGGTCCGTTCGAGGAAGTGGTCGAGCACCTCACGGCAACGCTGCAAAGAAGGCCGTACTTCCTGGGCCAGCACTTCTCGGCAGTCGATGTCGTTTTCGGCGGTAGCATGCCGCTTCTGATGTCGCGCCAGATTCTGCCCGAAAGCGACGTCTTCAAAAATTATGTCGCGCGCATCACGGGAAGACCGGCTTTCGTGCGCGCCCAAACCAAGGACTCCAATTGATGGGCGACCTCGTCAATCTGCGCCGCTCGAGAAAGGCGAAAGCCCGACTCGCTGCGGAAACTGAAGCCGCCGCAAATCGCGCGGCTTTCGGAACCCCGAAACCCTTGCGCGACCTCACGAAGGCGCGATCCGCAAAGACGCAACGCGACCTCGAAGCGGGCCGGCTCGACCCCGATAAGACCCTGAAAGATTAAGCTTTTCTAAAGTGTGAATGCGGTGGTTGGCACAGCGAATTTACTCCTACGCGCCTTCCCCCGCCTCGGTCCTTTGTGTATTGTCGGCGGTTGAATCCGTTTCACGCTTTTTGCACCACCAGCCAAAGAGGGATCAATGTCCGGGAGAACAATTTCGACGCTTTTGTCCGCCGTCGCGGCGGCCGCTCTGTTCCATGTGGCCACAGCAGAGGCCCAAACCGGCACGGCGATCTCGGGAACGGTCTCCTCCGCCCAGGAAGGCGCGATGGAAGGCGTGCTCGTCACCGCCAAGAAAGACGGCGCGCATATCTCGACCACAGTCGTCAGCGACGCGAAGGGGCATTACGCCTTCCCGGCCGACCGTCTGGAACCCGGCCATTACAACATCAAGATTCGCGCGACCGGCTACATCCCGTCAGCCCGCATCGCGGCCGATGTCGCGGCGGGCAAGACCGCCAATGTCGATCTCAAGCTCGCCAAGACGGACAACATCGCCGCTCAACTCACCAGCGCCGAATGGCTCGCGAGCATGCCGGGCACCGACGAGCAGAAGTCGTTCCTGCAGGATTGCACCACCTGCCACACGCTGATCAGGCCTTTGTCCAGCGGCTTCACCGCGGAAGATTTCATGAAGATCATTCCGCGCATGGGCACCTATGCGCCCGGCTCGCAGCCGCAGCGGCCGCAGAAGCTGCTTCCCGGTCCGCGCGGCAATCGCGGTATCGTCGACGGCGAGAAAGTGAAAGCGGCGGCGGAATATCTTGCCAGCGTCAATCTTTCGAAGACCGAGACCTGGTCATATCCGCTGGTGCCGTTCCCCCGTCCCAAGGGCCGCGCCACGCATGTGATCATCACGTCCTATGATCTGGCGCGCCCCGAGGCCATGCCGCATGACGTCGTCTATTTCAACAACAAGGTCTGGTACACCGATTTCGGCAGCCAGTTCATCGGCGAAATGGATCCGAAGACCGGCAAGATCACCGATCATCCGGTCCCGGTTCTGAAGGCTGACGAACCGCTCGGCCTGCTCGAGCTCAAGCCCGATCAGGATGGCAATATCTGGGCGTCGATGATGTACCAGGGCGGTATCGCCATGCTGGACGTCAAGACCAACATTGTGAAGACCTACAAGGTTCCCGACAAATGGCAGCGCCCGAACACGCAGGAATCGATGGTCTCCCCCGCCAATTGGCATGTCGACGGCAAGGTCTGGACCAACAATCAGGAAGATCATTCGATTCTGCGCGTCGACGTGAAGACCGGCGAGTGGGAAAATCTCGGCGCGTTGAAGGACCCGAAGGGCCGTACCATCAACGGTTACGACATTCCGACCGATGAGGAGAACAATCTTTACCTGCTCGAATTCGGCGGCACCAAGATCGGCAAGATCGACGCCAAGTCGAAGACGCTGATGACGTGGGACCCGGAACTGCCGCATGCGCGGCCGCGTCGCGGTCATTTCGACGAGCACGGCAATCTGTGGTACGCGGAATATGGCTCCAACGCCGTCGGCCGCTTCGAGCCCAAGACGCAGAAGATCACCGAGTGGCAGATGCCCGTGAAGTGGCAGATGCCTTATGACGCGCTCTCCAACAAGAAGGGCGACGTCTATACCGGCTCCGTCATGAGCGACCGCATCGTGCGGCTCGATCCCAAGTCCGGCGAGACCATCACCTATCTGATGCCGGCGTCCACCAACATAAGGCGTGTGAACTTCGATGACGAACACAACGCGCTGTGGGTTGGAAGCAACCACGGCAATGCGATTCTAAAGGTGGAACCGCTGGACTAAGCGCGGATCGGATTTCGTTTAAAAAAGAGCGGATGGCGCGAAAGCGTCATCCGCTCTTTGAGTTTTAGCTCAGACTTCTAAGCGCGTTGCACGCGCTTTCCGGCGAGCAACGTGCCACTTGGGAAGAGCCGCTGCTTGCCCTGTATCTTGTTATTGAAATTGTCGAGGAAATCGAAGTTCCCGTCACGTAGCTCAAGCATCGCGACGTCGGCCGGCGCACCCACATTCAGCGTGCCGCGATCGTTGAACAGCGGGAACATGCGCGATGGGTTTACGGTGGCGCGCGCGATCACCTGATCGACCGACATGCCCAAGCCCAGGAACTTCGACATGCAGTTGGGCAGGTCGATGACGCCGGTCTGGTGGGCGTTGGTGTTCCAATCGGTCGAGAAGCTATCGGGCCAGAAGCCCGTCTGCATGATGGCGCGGACGGTGTCCCAACGCATATGGCCGGTCATCCCATTGCCGACATCGAACCAGACGCCGCGGCGCCGCGCCGCGAGCACCTCCGGCAGGATGTGGCCGCTGTCGTCGATGATGCTGTTCGGCGGCGGTGCAAACATGTGCGTGACGATATCGCCGCGCTTGAGCTGATTGATGATCGCGGGCAGCGGCGAGATGGTCTGCCCCATATGGATCATCACCGGCAGATTGAACGCGCTTGCCACTTCCTGCGTGCGCTTCATCACCTCGACATCGTTGGGGCCGGCGACATCGCGCGACAGCCGCGCCTTGACGCCGACGATGAAGTCGCGATTCTTCGCAATCGCGTCCTTCGCCGCGGCCACATCGGCGCGGGCAAGATCCATGGTGTCGCCTTCAGGCAGGATGCCGGCGCGCCCGATATTGATCAGCACGCGGCCCTGCTGGGGCGATGACTTGGCGACGGCAATTGTGTCGCCAATGTGATCGGCGCCCTGCGATCCGGCATCGATCCACCCCGTCACGCCGTCCGCGAGGCAGAGAGCCGGACCCTCCTTGAAGCGGCCGGTATGGGTATGAATGTCGAGCAGACCCGGAACGATGAGCTTGCCGCGCGCGGCGATGGTTTCGGCCGCTGGGGTCGTGATGTTTGCCTCGACGGCCGCGATGCGTCCACCGGCGATCGCGACGTCGCGGATCGCACTGACCCGCATCGACGGATCGATGACACGCCCGCCCTTGATGATCAAATCATAGCGCGCGGGCGCTGCCGCAGCGAACGCAGCTGATGCGGGGGCGAACGTCAGGGTGCCCGCAGC
Source organism: Micropepsaceae bacterium (assembly GCA_035631495.1). Lineage (GTDB taxonomy): Bacteria > Pseudomonadota > Alphaproteobacteria > Micropepsales > Micropepsaceae > CAIYRG01. Next base: position 384 of record DASQIQ010000073.1, on the reverse strand, counting down.
ACATGTCATGCCATAGACAAATTGGCGCCGGTTCATCATCGTTTAGGCCTCCCCACATTGTTTGACCGAGCATATCGGGTTTGAATGCCGGGCGCACCTCAATCCGGCATGTCAAAAATCGGCTTTGTCCGCTTCCGGCATCGGCTCGATTTCATAATGGAAATAATTGGCGTTGTTCTCGGCGCAATTGGCTTCGGGCATGGGACCCGGCTCGACGCGGCGATAGCGCTGCATCGCGTCCCAGGGCGTGGTGAAAGCGCCCGGATCCTCCACATGCAGATCGACCTGCAGCGTTTTCCCGCCCTCGATCAGGTGGAAGGGTTCGATTGTGTGTAGCGTGTGGGTGTGCGGCGTGCGGTATTCGTCGATATAGGTACGGTCGTT
>DASQIQ010000072.1:0-13304 GCA_035631495.1 Micropepsaceae bacterium | reverse complement strand
AGGTGTCGGGCTCGGGCCATCCCCTCGCGGAAGGTGCCGCGACCGCGCCGGCCCTGGTAGCCCGCGCCCGCCGCCACGGGGTCGAGCTTCCCATTGCCGAAGGGGTTGCCGCCGTGCTCGACGGCAGGCTGGGAGTCCGCGATGCGGCCGAAATTCTGCTGTCTCGGCCGCTGAAACCGGAGTGAGGAACCATGAACTACTGGCTGTTCAAGACCGAAGCCGAAGCCTTTTCCTGGGACGACCAGAAAAAGAGGGGCGCCAAGGGCGAGCCGTGGAGCGGGGTGCGCAACTTCCAGGCCGCGAAGAACATGAAGGCGATGAAGAAGGGCGATCTCGGCTTCTTTTATCATACGGGGGAAGAACGCCGGATTGTCGGCATCGTCGAGGTGATCGGCGAATATCGCAAGGATCCGACGGATGAAACGGGGCGCTTTGGCCTGGTCGACGTGAAAGCGGTCAAGGACATGGCCCGCCCCGTCACCCTTGCCGAGATCAAGGCCGATCCGAAGCTCAAAGACATGATTCTGGTGAAATATTCGCGGCTTTCGGTGCAGCCGGTGACGCAAGAGGAATGGAAATACATTTTGAAGCTGGGCGGTGCATGACGCCGATCTTCCTGTGCCGCGTGGATGAGCTGGCCGATCCGGGAACCCGCAACGTCATATTGGGCGAGGGCGAAGACGAGCTCGATATCATCATTGTACAGACGAAAGGGACGCGGCACGCTTTCGTGAATTCCTGCCCGCATCAATTCATCCCGCTGGAGACCTTCCCCAACCACTTCCTCACCGAGGACAAGAAGTTTTTCGTCTGTTCCGGGCACGGAGCTCGTTTCGAACTCGCGACGGGGGCTTGCGTCAGCGGACCTTGTCTCGGCAAAGCGTTGGATCGCCTTCACATTGAGGAAACGGATGGCGGCATCTATCTGAGCGAAGACTTGCCGCCAGCGGACATCGCCCGCGCCAAACGCGCCGCCCGCCGTTGGTAGTTATGGCGGCCTCATTGCGTCTGGCGACTGCTGCTCGGGAACAGAAATCCGGCCGCGATCCACGCGAGGATCGCGCCTCCACATTGCGCTGCGATGAAGGCGGGCGCATCTAGCGGGCGGATACCCGCGAAAGACGGCGTCAAGGCGCGCGCGAGCGTCACCGCCGGATTGGCGAATGACGTGGATGCGGTGAACCAATAGGCCCCAAGGATGTAGAGCCCAACCGCTGCGGCAACGGTCTCTGTCTTTCGTGTCGCCGTTCCCGCAATCGTCAAAATGAGGCCGAACGTCGCAACGCCTTCCGACAAATCCTGACCGAATCCGCCGCGTACCTTGACGCCGAAGGCGAACAGCGCCTCGCCGAACATGGCATGAGCCAGCCATACCCCGGCAATCCCGCCGGCGATTTGCGCCAACGCATAGCAGGCCGCTGTACGGACTGAAATGGCGCGGCTCAGCGTACGCACGAGCGTGACGGCTGGGTTGAAATGTGCGCCCGAGACATCCGCGAACAGCATGATCAGCACGAACAGCATCGCCCCGGTCGCGAGCGTGTTGCACAGAAGCGCAAGCGCTGCATCGTGGGTGAGGCGTTCGGCCATGATGCCCGAGCCGACCACGGCTGCCAGCAGCAACGCTGTCCCTAGCGCTTCCGCCGCGAGTCGCCGCGCCAGATGCGGTTTATCAATCCGGGGCGCGGCCAATGTCATCGAGCTCTTGCTTCAAGGCGAGACGGCTCAGCCGCGCGATCGGAAGATTGCGGAACAGATCGAGCCGATTTCGAATCTGGCGAAACACGTCGAGGAAGAACGCGCGCTGCTCCACCTCGCGCCCCACAAAAGCAGCCGGATCAGCAAAGCTCCAATGGGCTGTGATCGGCTGACCGGGCCAAATGGGACAGACCTCGCCCGCGGCCGAGTCACAGACCGTGATGACAAAATCCATCTTGGGAGCACCGGGTTGGGCGAACTCGTCCCAGCTTTTCGAGCGCAACCCGACGGTCGGCAGGTGGGCTATGCGCAGCGTATCGAGCGTCAAGGGATGAACGGTGCCCTTCGGATGACTGCCGGCGCTGTGCGCTCGGAAGCGATCGCCGGCGTCGGCGTTCAAATAACTCTCGGCAAGAATCGAGCGGGCCGAATTACCGGTGCAGAGAAAGAGGACGTTGTAGGGTCGCTCTTCGCTCATGCCGCGCAGCATGCGATGTCGATGTCGCAGATTTCGGGACGGCCGCCGCAGCAATCCTCCATCAGATAGGACAGCAGCGCCCGCATGGCCGGATAATTCGCCGCATAGATGATGTTGCGGCTTTCGCGCCGCTGGGTGACGAGACCGGCGCGCTCCAATTCCTTGAGGTGAAAGGACAGCGTCGGCGGCGCGACCTTCAGATGCGTAGCGATCCGCCCCGCCGGCTTTCCTCCCGGTCCTGCAGCCACGAGGTGCCGGAAGATGGCAAGGCGCGTTTCCTGGGAAAGCGCGGAAAGCGCGGTGACGGCCTGTTTTGATTTCATACTTGCATAATTATGAAATCATTGTGGGCGCGTCAATGCCGCTGCGGGCACGTCAGAGTTGAACTATTGCCCTGGTATCCCCACGCCGTAGCTCGCGACCAGCGAGCCTGCGACCAGCCGCCAGCCGTCGACCAGCACGAAGAAGATCAGCTTAAAGGGAAGCGAGATCACAATTGGAGGCAGCATCATCATGCCCATCGACATGAGGATCGAGGCGACCGCCATGTCGATGACCAGGAACGGCACGAAGATCAAGAATCCGATCTCGAAAGCACGCTTCAATTCCGACAGCATGAAGGCGGGCACGATCGCCTGAAGCGGCGCGGCTTCCACGGTTGCCGGCCGCGGCGCAGCGGCCATATCCACGAACAGAGCAAGGTCTTCGTTGCGCGTGTGGCCGGCCATGAATTTTTTGATCGGGCTCGAGGCGCGGGTGAAGGCTTCGTCCGTGGTGATCTGCTGCTGAATCAGCGGCTGCATCGCGTTCTGATAGATATCGTTGAAGGTCGGCGCCATGACGAAGAAGGTCAGGAACAGCGCCAGGCTGACGATCACGCTGTTGGGTGGACTCTGCTGAATGCCAATCGCCGTGCGTAAGAGAGACAGCACCACGACGATCCGCGTGAAACACGTCATCATGATGAGGATGGAGGGCGCAAGCGATAGGATCGTGACAAGGCCGACGATCTGCATCAACCGCTCGGTCATCACGCCACCGCCCGTCAAATCGAGCGTCAGCCCCTGCGTCGCGCCTGCGGCAGCGGCGTTTGCACCGGCCGCTGCCGTGGTTGCCGTTCCCGCGGCTTGTGCCGCCCAGGCGGAAGAAGACGGCAGCAGCAGCGCCGCACCGATAACAGCGGCGCTGAGAATCCAAACCGCATTGCAGCGCTTGATCATGATTGAGGGCCTGCGAGTTTTACCGGAGCACTCGCGATGATGCTCGCGCCTTGCGGCGCAATGACCAGCACATGTTCCATTCCGTCGCACCGCACGATGAAAAGCCGGTGATTTTTACCGAGCATCAGCGTTTCCACGACCGAGAGTCTTCGCCCCGCGCCGCCCGCGATCCCGGGGAGACCGAAGCGCCGAATCGCAAGCCCCGCGATACCGACCAGCGCCAGCACGAGAGCGAGCGCGCCGAAATAGCGAAGGGCATCGGTCATATCCATGAAAAATTGGCCTTTCGCCCGGCGCGGGATAGAGGACCCGGCAAAATTCGCCGAGGCGTCATGCGCTATGCGAGGGCCATCCTCGATTGTCATGCTTAATCGCCGGTAAACGCACTCGGCAAAAATTTCTCGGTATTTCGTTCGCGAATTAAGCGCGGATTAAGCATACGCGCCGATGCTGCCTCGAAGGCGTCTCTCACCCGTCAATGGAGCCTTTCATGGATTTGAACGGCATACCGCTTTTCTCGCTGATCAACGGGCGCATGTCGTGGCTTTCCGCGCGCCAATCGGTGCTGGCGGAAAATGTCGCCAATGGCGACACGCCCAATTTCGTCGCGCGCGACCTCAAGCCGGTCGATTTTCAATCTATGCTCGCTGGCCAGGGGATCGGCAGCACCCAACTGACCACGACCAATGCGCGCCATTTCGAAATTCGTGCCAGTGGCGCCGCCCCCTTCGAAGAGGAAGATGCGTTTGGCGAAGGCGGCACGCCCACGGGGAATGTCGTGTCGGTCGAGCAGGAAATGATCAAGCTCTCCGATAACCAAATCCAATATCAGACGGTGACCAATCTCTATTCGAAAGCCGTCAACATGTTCCGCACCGCGTTGGGCAGCCGCGCGGGCTGAGGTAGACCATGGACTTCACGACATCGCTCTATATCGCCGCGGCCGGCATGCGCGCCCAATCGGGACGCATGCGCATCATCGCGGAAAATCTGGCCAACGCGGATTCCGTCTCCGCGACCGGCACCGGCGATCCGTACAGGCGCCGCATCTCCACCATCACTTCGGAATTCGACCGAGAGCTCAACGCGACGGTCGTCAAGCTGGGCGATCCCGTCAACGACACGGCGGATTTCCGACTGCAATACGATCCGGGCAACCCCGCCGCCGACAAGCAGGGCTATGTGCATCTGCCCAATGTGAACGCGCTGGTGGAAATGATGGACATGCGCGATGCGCAACGCGCTTACGAAGCCAATCTGCAGGTGATGGACGGCGCGCGCAATATGTTGACGCGCACCATCGATCTGCTGCGCCGCTGAGGGATTAGATCATGGCCGTGAGCTTTGTTGCAGCCAACGCCGCCTACCAGACCGCCGCACGCGTAGGCGGGGTTTCGCAGGCCGCCGCGCTCGGGCCTGTGCAAACAACAGGCGCGACTTTTTCCGATGCGCTCGCCTCCGCGGTGAAGAGCGCGACGGAGACTCTGCACGCGGGCGAAGCGGCGTCCGCGCAAGGTGCGGTCGGAAAGGGCGACCTCGTGCAAGTGGTCAATGCCGTCACGGCCGCCGAGCTAACCTTGCAGACCGTCGTCGCGATCCGCGATCGCGTGATCAACGCCTATCAAGACATCATGAAGATGCCGATTTGATTCGGTACACAAGGCACACAGCATGACCGGAGCCGAAACCTTGGATTTCGCGCGGGAATCGATCTACCTGCTGCTCGAGCTCTCGGCGCCCGCCATGCTCACCGCGCTCGTGGTCGGCGTGGTGATCGGGCTGCTGCAGGCCCTCACCCAGATCCAGGAAATGACGCTCGTCTTCGTGCCGAAAATTCTGGCAATCTTCCTGGTTCTGCTGATTGCGCTGCCTTTCGCCGGCGAAGCGATGGCGACCTATATGGAGGGTGTCGCCGCGCGCATCGCCCAGCCATGACGATGATGCGATGACGGTGATCCTGCCCCAATTGCAGGGCGTGGTGCTGGTCTACCTTCTGACCTTTGCACGGGCCGGCGCGATGATCATGCTCATGCCGGTGATCGGCGACGCCGGAGTGCCGGCCCGCGTAAGGCTGGCCTTTGCGCTCGCGGTCTCCGCGGCGCTGATCTCGTTCACCGCGCGTTTTTATCCCGCGCAAACGCCGCCGCCGGTCGAGCTGGCAATGCTGGTTGCGCGGGAGGTCACCTCCGGCGTCGTTATCGGCACCATGGCGCGTCTGATCATGAGCGCGCTCGAAACCGCAGGGTTCCTGATCGCTGCGCAAACCGGCCTTTCCTTCGCCCAGACCTTCGACCCCAGCCAGGGCACGCAAGGCGCCATGGTCTCGACGTTCCTATCCCTGATCGGCGCGCTTTTGGTGTTCGAAAGCGGCCTTCATCACCTCGCGATCGGCGCCATCGCGGGAAGCTACACGCTGATTCCGCCCAATCAGGCCTTCCCCACTGCCGACGTGGCGGAATTGACGCTAGGCCTGGTTGCCGGCGCCTTTGCGCTGGGGCTGCAGCTCGCCGCGCCCTTTCTTGTGTTCGGCCTCTTGATCTACGCCATCCTCGGCGTGCTCTCACGCCTGATGCCGCAATTGCAAATATTCTTCCTCGCCATGCCGGTGAACATCCTCGCCGGCTTTGTCCTCCTGATGCTGTTCATCGGCGTCATGATGAGCGCGTTTCTCGATTTCTTCGCCGCCCAGATGCGCCTTTTTGGAGGGTAACCGCCGGTGGCCGAAGAACGCGACGACGCTCAGCGCACCGAAGACCCGACACAAAGACGACTGGACGAGGCGCTCAAGAAGGGCGACGTCGTCAAGAGCCAGGAACTGGCCAGTTTTGTCATGATGGCGGGAGGCGCGCTGGCGCTGGCGATGTTTGCCCAGAGCGCCGCGCGCGAATTCGCCGCCCGTTTTACGGTCTTTCTCAACAGCCCGGCGCAGATTGCGATCGATGATTTGAGCGCAAAATCTCTGCTCTACAACTCCGTTCTGGGGCTCTTTGCCATCCTCTGGCCTGCCGTGAGCCTGATGGTCCTTGCCGCGCTGGGCGGACATTTGCTGCAGCACAGGCCGTTCTTCTCCGTCTCAAAACTGAAGCCGGATCTCTCGAAACTGTCGCCCATAGCCGGCTTCAAGCGGCTTTTTGGTCTGGATGGCTTCGTCAATCTCATCAAGGGCGTGGCGAAAATCCTCCTGGTCGGCACGGCGGGAATTCTCGCGGTGTGGCCCGAACGGGCCCGCCTGGGCTCGGCCCTGGATATGAGCGTCAGCGCCGTGGCCTCGCTGGCCCTTGCCTTGATCGGTAAGGTGCTGGTCGCCGCTTTGGTGGCGATGGCGGCGATTGCGGCACTCGACTATTTCTATCAGCGCCAGCGCTTCTTTGCGCGCCACCGCATGACCCGCCAGGAATTGAAGGACGAGGTCAAGCAGAGCGAAGGCGACCCGCAGGTCAAATCGCGCATCCGCCAGATTCGCTTCGAGCGCGCCAGGAAGCGAATGATTGCCGCCGTACCCGACGCAAATGTGGTTATTGTCAATCCGACACACTATGCCGTCGCATTGAAGTACGAATCAGGCAAAATGCGCGCGCCGGTCTGTGTCGCCAAGGGCGCCGATCATCTGGCGCTCACAATTCGTAAGGTGGCTGAAAAGCATGCGGTTCCCATCGTCGAAAATCCGCCTCTGGCTCGCGCGCTCTACGCGGCCGTGGAGGTCGACGACGAAATTCCGCCGGACCATTACAAGGCGGTGGCCCAGATCATCGGCTATGTCATGCGGCTGGCCAGCAAGAACAGCTTCTGGCGCAACTGATTTTGGGGCGCGCGCATGAGCGCATTCGCCCAGCTTCTCGCAACCAGCTTTTCGCCGCGGGTGCCTGGGGGCCTGGCGCGCTTGGCTGCCCTTTTTTGCTTTCTGCTCGCGCTGACCGGTGCCGTTGTGGTGCTGCTGCAACCGGAAGGAGCGCACTGGGCCGGTGTTGCCCTGCTGGGCGCAATAGGCGCCGCGGCCCTGGCCCTGCTTATCGGTGTCTGGCCGCGCCCGGCGGTGGGAATGGAGGACGCCCGCCGCATCGCCGAAGCCGCCGCTTTCTCCAACGTCGCTTGGGCCGTGACCGCGAAGGACGGTTCCGTCATCGATTGCAACATTGCCTATCGCTTCCTGGCGGGGGCCGGCGAGGGTGAGCCTCCGGCGCCGCCGCAACTCGCTTTTCCGGGGGAGGGGCCGGCGGCTGCACTGTATCGGCTGGCGCGCGCGGCGATCGAGGGGCGCGCCCGCGAAGAGAATTTCGAGACCGAATCGGGACAGAAGCTGAGCGCCGCCGTGCGAGTGCTTAGGCGCGGCGAGGCCGCGTGGTGGTTCAGTCCTCGCCTCCCGGAAGCTGCGCCCGTCAAAGGGACAACCGAGAAACGCAACCCCTCCCCGCTCATCCGCTTCTCGGATTTTTTCCGCAACGCGCCGATGGGCGTGGCCGTCACGGCGGCCGGCGGCCACATCATCGAGGCAAATAGCGTCTTTGCGGAATTCTTCGCGCTCGGGGCCTATGGAGCGAATGCGCGGCTGGATGCGCTGGTGGCCGAGAATGAGCGCGTCGCGACCCTCGACCTCGTCGAACAGGCCGCGCGCGGCGAGGTCAGCCACGCGCCCGTGGAAATCCATTGTACCGCCGCGAATGCCGCCAGCCGCACCGCCCAGCTCTTTGCCAGCCCCTTCATGCCCGGGCCCGAGGGCGAAGCGCGGGCCATCCTCTACATGGTCGACACGTCGGAACAAAAGGCGCTGCAATCCCAATTCAACCAGGCGCAAAAGATGCAGGCGATCGGCCAGCTGGCCGGCGGCGTCGCCCATGACTTCAACAATCTTTTGCAGGCCATCATGGGCAATTGCGATCTGCTTCTGATGCGCCATCCGGCCGGCGATCCCTCCTTCGCCGAAATCAACGAGGTGCGGCAGAATTCGGTGCGCGCCGCGGGGTTGGTGCGCCAGCTTCTCGCCTTCTCGCGCCAGCAGACGCTGCAGCCCAGGGTGCTGGCTTTATCGGAGATGCTGACCGAGCTCTCCCTTTTGCTGCGCAGGCTGGTCGGCGAGCGCATCCTGCTCAAGGTCGAACACGCACCCAATCTCTGGTCCGTGCGGGCCGATGAGGGCCAGATCTCCAACGCCATCATGAATCTGGTGGTCAATTCGCGGGACGCCATGCCTCCCGAAGGGGGCACGGTGACCATCCGCACCTCGAATCTGACCCTGTCCGCGCCGCGGCCCATCGGGCATGGCCAGATGCCGGCCGGAGACTATGTTCTGATCGAGGTGGCCGATACGGGCATGGGGATTCCGATCGAGAACCAGGTCAAAATCTTCGAACCTTTCTTCACCACCAAGCCAGTGGGTCAGGGCACGGGCCTGGGCCTTTCCACGGTTTACGGCGTCGTCAAGCAGTCGGATGGCTTCATCACGGTCGCTAGCCAGCCGGGAAAAGGCGCCACCTTCTCCATCTATCTGCCGCGCCATGTCGCCGCCGAAGCAGCCGAACCCGCCGCCGATGCCGACAGCGTCCAGGCGTTGCGCGACATCACCGGCCAGGACACGATCCTGCTCGTGGAAGACGAGGACGCGGTGCGCAGCTTCGCGGCGCGGGCGCTCAGGATGCGAGGCTACACCGTGCTCGAAGCCTCGGGCGGCGAGGCGGGCCTGGAGATCGTCCGCCACCATCCTGGTGGAATCGATCTTCTCGTCACCGACGTGGTGATGCCCAATATGGACGGGCCGACTTTGGTGCGCGCGGCAAGACGACTGCGCCCTGAAATGCGCATCATCTATATGTCCGGCTATGCCGAGGACGCCTTTCGCCGCAATGAGGAAAAGGTGGAGGAACTGCACTTCCTGCCCAAGCCTTTTGGGCTGAAACAGCTCGTTGCCAAGGTGAAGGACGTGCTTTCGGGCACGCCCCCGGCGGCGCTCGCCGAGTCCCTGCACGAGACCGGGACGTAGCCCGGGCAAGCAGGGCGAACCGGAAAGAGCAGCAATCCTTGCGAGTTAATGGGATCTCTTCGAGTTCTCTTGGCGGGTGCCCCGTGATCGTATGGTCACGTCGAAGGCCTCTTCGTCGGAGGGCGAATCAGCCGGGATCATCCGGAGCCAAGCTTCCGCAAGCTTGAGCCATGAGGCTCTGATGCTTTCGCTGGAGGTGGTGTGGGACATGCTCTCGCACACCATGGCATTGCGGCGGTATTCTTCGCTCTTCTCACTCATGATACCCAGCCCGAACTTGCGGATTCATCTACAGGCAAGATTACGCGGCAATTGCTAAATCGATCCTGGCGAAAATGAGATTCTGTCACGGCAGGTCATTGTGTACTTGACTGAACAGAATTCATAGGATATGTTCCTTTCCAAGGAGATAGGCCTATGTCGAACACATTGAACCCCGTCTTTTCAAACGAGAACAAAGCGAGGCTTTTCCTGCAAGCCCAACGCTGGCCGGACGGCCCGGTTTGCCCCTTCTGCGGGCAGCTCGATTGCTCATCTGAGCTTCCCGCCGATGGCTCCATGGGGCCGGGCTGGTACCACTGTGGCGACTGCCGCAAGAAGTACACCGTGCGCGTCGGCACCCTGTACGAACGCTCCCATGTGCCCCTGCACAAATGGCTGTACGCCACTCACCTGCTTTGCTCGTCCAAGAAGGGCATTTCGGCCCACCAACTGCACCGCATGTTGGACGTGACCTACAAAACCGCTTGGTTCATGGCCCACCGCATCCGCGAGGGCATGAAGCCCGCCAAGCCCGGCCCGATAGGCGGCATAGGCAAAGTGATCGAGGCCGATGAGACCTACCTCGGCAGGCGCGATGGCCGCCCTAGCGGGCCGTCCACGTTTGTCTCTGGCTTTGGCTGGGTTACGCCCCCGCCGATCATGAGCCAGCGCAAGATCGTGTCGCTTCTGGAACGTGGCGGCTCAGTTCGCTCATTCCATGTGGACCGCGTGACCAAGAAAACCGTGACTGATCTTCTGTTCAGGAACGCAGACCGCAAGTCGGAACTCATGACCGACGAAGCGCCGATCTACAAAGCCCCCGGCGCGCATTTCACGGCCCACTTCTCGGTCAATCACAGCGAATACGAATGGTCTCGCGGTGCGGCCCATACGAACACGATTGAAGGATATTTCTCGATCTTCAAGCGCGGCATGAAGGGCGTGTACCAGCATTGCAGCGAAGCCCATTTGCATCGCTACTTGGCCGAGTTCGATTTCCGTTATTCAAACCGCGTCGCATTAGGCGTTGACGACGAAGCCCGCACCCTTCGCGCGCTGAAAGGCATCGAAGGCAAGCGTCTTACCTATCGGCGGTCTCACCAAACCGCGCACGCTTAAGCAGAAGGCCCGTAAATTCCATAGGTGGAAGCAAAAAAAGGACTCGACTCCTAATTAGCCTCGCCTAGATTCCGACAGTCGTTACAGCGACTCGCATCCGATCCGTGGACCAATGACGAGGGGTCTAACGGAAAGGAGGTGATTGGCATGACGACAAGGAAGGTAGTGTTTCGCTCTTCCGAATCGGGCGAGTTCGTGACCGAAAGGTTTGCGAAGTCCCACCCGAGGACGACAGAAAGGGAACACGTTTACGTTCCTGCACCGAAGACTAAGGACGATAAATAGTTCTTAGACTTCTAGGAAGGGCGGTCCGCTCGCAAGGTTGGCCGCTCTTCTGATTCGTAAGAACGCATTGATTCGAAAACCGCCTCACACGTCAACATCGCCTGGTCGGTTTTTTTTCGGCTTCAGTCTGCCAGTCTTTGACCCGTGCGGCCTATGCGGCGTGCTCAAGAAGTGTTTCACAACACTCTGAAACTCAGGATCTTTGGTCGGATCGTCCGCCGCCTTGGGATGATTCGGCCCTTGATTCGCTGATTTCCGCCTCGAAGCCATCTACCCACGCCAAATTCCAGATGTGGACAAGCGGAGTGGAGCTGATTTTGTCATTGAAACAGACAAAAGAGGCTCAGACACTCCTTCTCGTTGGTAGGAGTCGTGATTCTGACAAGGACCGCGACCGGCTGTTGTGCCGGGCTACTGACTGGCGCATCCGATCAGGGGGAAACCCGGACCGGGGTGCAAAGTGGAAGAGGACGTAAACCCTCAACCTCAATGCCGATTTGGGTGCCGTTGGAGCGGGTCCGTATGCCAGTACGCCCCCACTGAACACCCCCGCACTAGGGGGTTAGGCCATTCAAATCGGTTCCTTATGTGCGAACTGTACGCCGCACGTACATTCATGCCACCTGAATTATGCGTCCGACATATTATCGGACCTCACCTATACACAACATGGACGGCCTGTCTAGAACTGTTCTAAACTACCTCAGCTTGTTCAGTCAACTACCTAATCCCGTCACGGCAGCGCCTTGGAACAATACTGGAACACAACATGAGTTCTCTATTGTAAGTCAGTTGGTTAGTAGGGGGCTTGCCAACAAGAACAAAACATGTACATTCAGCGCCATGTCGGGCCTTTGGGGTGAAGTTTCGGGGCCTGGGCATTTTGGAAACGCTATGAAATAAGGGAGCGGGCGCATGTCACAGGCGGTTCTTCGGGTGGTGGAAAGAGAAGACAGCGATAAGAAGCGCGCGCTCGAGGCCGCGCTTTCCCAGATTGATCGCGCCTTCGGCAAAGGCTCGGTCATGAAGCTGGGCCAGCGCGAAAGGGCGGTGGATGCCGATGCGGTCTCTACGGGTTCGCTCGGGCTCGATATTGCGCTTGGCATCGGTGGTCTCCCTCGCGGACGGGTGATCGAAGTCTATGGCCCGGAATCCTCCGGTAAGACGACCCTGGCGCTGCACGTGGTGGCGGAGATCCAGAAGAAAGGCGGCGTTGCCGCCTACGTGGACGCGGAACACGCGCTCGATCCCGGCTATGCCAAGAAATTGGGCGTCGACATCGATGAGCTCCTGATCTCGCAGCCCGATACCGGCGAGCAGGCCCTGGAAATCACCGACACGCTGGTGCGCTCCGGCGGTGTCGATATCGTCGTGGTGGATTCGGTCGCTGCTCTTACGCCCAAGGCCGAGCTTGAAGGCGAAATGGGCGATCAATTGCCGGGACTGCAGGCCCGTCTGATGAGCCAGGCTTTGCGCAAGCTCACCGGATCGATTTCCAAATCGAACACCATCGTTCTTTTCATCAATCAGATCCGCATGAAGATCGGCATCATGTTCGGCAATCCGGAGACCACGACGGGTGGCAATGCGCTGAAATTCTATGCCAGCGTGCGTCTCGACATCCGCCGCATCGGCGCCATCAAGGATCGCGACGAGGTAGTCGGCAACCAGACCCGCGTCAAAGTGGTCAAGAACAAGGTTGCGCCGCCCTTCCGCCAGGTCGAGTTCGACATCATGTATGGCCACGGCATTTCCAAGTCGGGCGAACTCCTGGACCTCGGCGCCAAGGCGGGCATTGTCGAGAAATCAGGCTCCTGGTTTTCCTATGACGGCCAACGCCTCGGCCAGGGCCGCGAAAGCGCGAAGCAATATCTGGAAACGAATAAGGACGTGGCGGCGGCGATCGAGGCCGCGATCCGTGCGAGTGCCGGCCTGTTGTCGGCGGGGCTCACGGTAGCAGGCGAAGAAGCGGCGAGCACCGAAGACTGACACCGTTCCCATCGGCATGGGAACGGCTCCCCCGAGGGCGCTCCTTACCGGAGCGCCCTCAACGTTTCTGATCATGGGCGCTCCGTGAGGGGCGCCTTCAACTTTTGAACCGTGGGCGCTCGGCTACGGGCGGCCTTCTTTTCGGGGCGCCGCCTGGCGGCGACCTCTTGCCGTTTTGCAGATGAAAAAGGGGCTGCTATTAGGGTTCCATGAACAGCCTCAAAGACATTCGCGCCACATTCCTGGATTTCTTTGCCAGCCGCGACCACGAGGTGGTGCC
>DASQIQ010000071.1:0-5171 GCA_035631495.1 Micropepsaceae bacterium | reverse complement strand
TCCGGCTTGCAGCTTGGCGGGGCACTCACGGAAGCCAACGTTGGCGATATTTTCGTGCGCCTGAAACCTCAGCCCCGGCGTCCGAGCGAGGACATCATGACGGAGGTCCGCACGAAGGCCCAAATGACCATCCCCGCACTGGACGTCGAGACAGCGCAATTGATGGAAGATCTGATCGGCGATCTCACCGCGGTACCGCAGCCGATCGAAGTGAAAATCTTCGGCGACGACCCCGCGGTGCTGAACGAGATTGCGCCCAAGGTCGCCGAGGCCATCATGGCGGTGCCAGGCGTGACCGAGATCCGGGATGGCGTGGTCATCGCCGGGGATGCGTTCGACATCCGCGTCGATCCTTTGAAGGCGGGGCTTGAGGGGCTGACCCCCGACGCCGTCACAACGCAGGTCGAGGCGTATCTTTCGGGGACCGTCGCGACCCAAGTGCGCAATGTCGACCGAACCATCGACGTTCGCGTCTGGGTTCCACCCACGCTGCGTGCGAACCCCAATGACATCCGCGAGCTCCGTCTGAACGCGCCAGACGGCCACCAAGTGGCGCTCAACCGCATCGCACAGATCACGCTGCTCACCGGTCAACCCGAGATCAACCGCGACAATCTGAAGCCGATGACAGCCGTGACGGCGCGGATCGTAGGCCGCGATCTCGGCAGCACCGCGGCTGAGGTCAAGGCGGTGCTCGACAAATCGGGCCTGTTCACGCAAGGCACCTATTTCGAGATGGGCGGTCTCTACGCACAGCAACAGATCGCCTTCCGCGGCCTCATTGCGGTTTTGATTGCCGCGTTTGCCCTGGTCTTCGCTTTGTTGATCTTCCTCTATGAGCGCCTGATGCTGGCAATCCTCATCATCCTGATGCCGCTGAGCGCCATGGCGGCGGTGTTCATGGGGCTTTGGATCACCGGAATCGAGCTCAACATTTCGGCCATGATGGGTATGACCATGGTGGTCGGCATCGTCACCGAGATCGCGATCTTCTACTTCTCCGAATATGAGTTGCTTATCCGGGAAGGCAGGTCCCACGAGGAGGCAGTATTCGCCGCCGGCGCCAACCGGTTTCGGCCGATCGCCATGACGACGATTGCGGCGATTCTCGCGTTGCTTCCACTGGCGATCGGGCTCGGTCAGGGCTCCGACATGCAAAAACCGCTCGCGGTCGCCATCATCTCCGGGCTTATCGTGCAGATGCCGCTGGTTCTATTGGTGATGCCGCTGGCGTTTTCGGTTTTGCATCGGAATCCCAGGACCAAGATGAAAGGCGGCGACAGCCCATCCTTTGGCACTCCGGCTCGACACCCCGCAGAATGATGCAAAAACTTGCTTTGGTGATTTTGGCGCTGGGGCTGGGCGTTGCCCTCTGCCCAAATTTGGTAGATGCGGTGCCTCGGGGCGGGTTCCCCAGCGGCGCACGGCTGTATGGCTTGGCCCCTGTTGTGCACCACCCCGGCAAGGCCGCGACGGTCAAAGCTCCGCCCAAATTGGCGGAGCCGTTGGATTACCTCGACGCCATTGTCGTGACGCCAAGCCGGCTCTTGGAGTATCCCTTTCTGAATCCCCCCCGCTGTCCCGATCAAAGCGCCGCGAGCATCCCATGTGCGGCGCCAAATTCGGCCATTGATGACGTTCTGGCGGGCCAGAGTTCTGTTGTCCGATGAATGCGATTTTTGGTTATAATGCGGTCAGGCCAATCATGGACCCGGCCATAACTGTCTAAAGGGAGGATCCCGTGAAAGCGATTCCCGTCGCCAGTCTCATCCTGTCGGTTGCCTTCAGTACTCTGGCCCTTGCTGCGGCCGCCCCAAATTACAAGATCGTCGACCGCATCAAGGTTCAGGACGGAGGCTTCGATTACGCCACGTTCGACGCCGCGACCGGGCGCGTCTATATGGCGCGACTTGATCTGACCACCGTGCTCGACACCAAGACCGGAAAAGTAAGCGAGCTCAAAAGCGCGGTGAAAGGGCACATCGCCTTACCGATACCGGGCACCTCGCTACTGCTGGTGACCCAGCGCGGCGGCGGCCTCCAGCTCGTCGATGGGGCTACGGACAAAGTGGCGGCGGAGTTCAAGGGTGGAAAGAATCCCGACGGGGCGGCCTATGACCCCTTCTCCAAACTGGTTTTCGCCATGGATCACGATACCGGCGATGCGGTGATGATCGACCCGGCGGCGAAGAAAGAAGTGGGGAAAATTCCGGTCGGCGGCGAACTTGAATTCCCCGTGTCGGACGGCGCGGGCAAGGTCTTCGTCAATGTCGAGAACAAGAATCAGATCGCGGTCATCGACGTGAAGACCAAGAAGGTCACCACGCGCTATGCGCTCAAAGGCTGCGATGGCCCGACTGGACTTGCCTATGTGGCCTCGGCCAAGCTGCTGATCTCGTCCTGCGACGGTTCGGCCCATGTGGTGCGCGCCGATAACGGAATGGAGGTTGCCAACATCCCGACCGCCAAAGGCGCCGATGCGGTCATCTATGATGAAGCGCGCAAGCTCGCCTTCATTCCCTGCCGCACAGGCACGCTTGAAGTCCTTTCCCTTGCCGACCCGGCCCATATTTCGATCGTCCAGCACATGCCGACGCAAGTGGGCACGCGGACAGGAACGCTCGATCCGAGCACCGGCCGCATTTACACGATGGCGGCGAAATTCGCTCCGCCCGCGGCCGCCGGCGAACGTCCGCAAGCCGTGCAAGCGAGCTATGAAGTTCTGGTGATCGCGCCTTAACAGCGCCATTGCCGCGAAAGCTCAGAACCTCCGCCCGCGAGCAATACGCGGGCGGAGGGAATTTGTGTGTGGACGCTCGCATGTCGGGCGCGAAATGAGAGGACGTTGTTATGAGAAATTGGTTCTGCGCTTCGGTGCTGCTGTTGCTTCCGGCCGTGGCCGTCGCCGCCGATGCGCCGCCCGATTGGGCCTATCCCACCGCGCCCGCGAACTTCCAGCCGCCACCGGACAATGGCCAGCCCAAGCATGTGGCGGGCAGCACCAAGACCTTTACCGAAAAAGACATCAACGATGCCACCAATCCGCCGGATTGGTTTCCCGACGAACATCCGCCGATGCCGCAACTGGTGGCGCATGGCAAGGCGCCGGTCGTCCATGCCTGCGACCAATGCCATCTGACGACCGGCCGTGGTCATCCTGAGTCCGGCAATCTCGCAGGTCTGCCGGCTGGCTACATTCAGGAGCAGATCGCAGCGTTCCGGGACGGCTCGCGCAAGAGTTCGGTGGCAGGACGCTCGGGGAATATGATCATGTTTGCCTCGGCGCTTACCGATGACGACGTCAAAGAGGCGGCGCAATATTTTGCGTCCATAAAGCCCGCGGTTTGGACCAAAGTCGTCGAGACGGCCACGGTCCCCAAAAGCTATGTCGGCGAAGGCAATATGCGTTTTGCCTCGGAAGGCAATGCGAAGGAACCGATCGGCCGGCGCATCATCGAAATTCCCGAAAACGAGGAAGGCGCCAAAGTCCGCGACCCGCATTCGCCCTTCATCGCCTACGTGCCGCAAGGCAGCATCAAGGCCGGCGAAGCACTGGTCACGACCGGCGGCGGCGGCAAAACCATCCAATGCACCATCTGCCACGGCGCCGACTTGAAGGGGCTCGGCAATGTCCCAGGACTCGCGGGACGCTCGGCGATCTATGTCTTCCGCCAGCTCTACGACATCCAGCACGGCACGCGTAAGGGCCCCGCGGTTGCGCTGATGCAGCCCGTCGTCGCCAAACTCACTCAGGACGACATGATTGCGCTGGCGGCCTATATGGCGTCGCGCACTCCCTGAGGGCTGCGCTCATCTCGCAGGCATAGGCGGGGAGCGATCCCACTGACGCGGGCGCGCGTGCTTGTTAATCATGATTTTGGGCAAAAAAGAGACCCGGAGAGAGGGTCGCCGGGTCTCACAAGCGGCATCTCGGATTCCGGCCAAGGTTCCGAAAGACGCCACCGTCTAATAGAATATCCCGCGAACATTACAAGAGCCTGTCCGCGCGGTGACCGCTTGGCCATGACAGCATATTTGCAACACCTCTGGACGGCTCGACCCAACAGTTGCGTTGCGCGAAATCTCGGTCCGACAACGGAACGACCCCATCTCTTAGCGCACCGATTCGGCCGCCGAAGATTGGGCTTGCGATCCCATTTTGAAATCGCCTCGGAGCGGCGAACGGATCCAGCAAACCTATGTATTGTCAGAGAAATCTTGGGGCCACGCGTGAAACTGCGAGAAGTCTCCCTTGGGGCGTTCGGCACGGCTAAACGATGATGTCGCGGATTGGCCGCGCGAGATCTGCCACACCGTTCCGCTCTCTCGCACAGTGAGTCACGTGCCGCGGCAACGTCTTGCTGGCGGTTCGCAATTGTATCAGCATAGTTAATTATTTTTCATCAAACATCCGCGGCTCGGCCTCCATCGCGAAAAGCGGCGTGACGATGATATGGTCGCGGCCGCTCGGACGCCAACGAACGTCGGCGAGTCTCAGTACCGGCAATGATCCGTGAACGGAGGAAATGCGATGCCCAGCAGGAATCATGTGCTTGCCGGATTGCTGTTGACCGTCGCGTTCGTCACCCCCAGCCTCGCCGATTACAAAATCGTGGATCGCATAAAGGTCCCCGACGGCGGCTTCGATTACGCGACGTTCGACTCTGCGACGGGCCGAGTTTTGATGGCGCGGACCGACTTCACCACGGTCATTGACGCAAAAACCGGAAAAGTATCGCAGCTCAATAGCGCCGCCCCCGGCCATATGGCCGTGCCGGTGCCCGGCACGAGTCTGATCGTGTTGCCGCAGCGTCCGGGGATGGTTCGCATCGTCGACATGAAAACGGACAAGGCGCTTGCCGATATCAAGGCGGGAGAGAATCCCGATGGCGCGGTCTATGACCCTTTCTCGAAAACCGTCTTCGTGATGAATCACGACAGCGGCGAATCAACCGTCATCGATCCCATCGCGCGCAAAGCCGTTGCGACGATTCCGGTTGGCGGCACGCTGGAATTTCCCGCCAGCGACGGCGCCGGCAAGGTCTTCGTCAACGTCACGTCGGTTCCCGAGATTGCTGTGATCGACGTTAAGACCAAGGCCGTCACAGCCCGTTACAAGCTTGAAGGTTGCAGGGGCGCTTCCGGACTTGCCTATGCGACGAAAACCAAGC
>DASQIQ010000070.1:0-3743 GCA_035631495.1 Micropepsaceae bacterium | reverse complement strand
GTTGGGGCTGAATTCGGCGGTGATCGCAATCGCGTTGGGCATGGCGCCGCCCAGACCGAAGCCCGTCAGCAGCCGAAGCACGATCAAGGCCGGCAAGGTTTGCACGAAGGCCGTGGCAATCGTCAGGATGGCGAATGCAATCACGGAATAGAGCACGACCCGCCTGCGGCCATAGGAATCGGCGAGCGGCGCGATCAGAAACCCGCCCAGCATCATGCCGACGAGTCCGGCGGCAATCGCCGGCGTCAAGGAGCCCGGTGCGATGCCCCAATCCCTGGCAATGCCGGGCACCACATAGCCCATGAGCTGGGCGTCATAGCCCTCGACGAACATGGTCGCCGCGCAGAGCGATAAGGCCACCCACTGAAAGCGCCCACGAGGCTTTGCGGCAGGTGCAGCCTCAGCGATCATGGCGTTGGACATGGGCACCCCTCTCCTTCCGGGTAGGGCGCCGCTCTACTCGGCCGCGCTCCGATAACCCGATACTTGCCAGCCGTCCTCCGGCTTGAGCCGCCGGAACCCTATCGCCGAAGATGCCATTAGCAAAGCGATGGTGATGAACACGATTCGGAAATCCCCCACGGTGATCGGCCCCAGGCCCGCCAGGGCGGCCAGCAGACTGGCGCTGATGCCGACTCCAAGGCTCTGGGCCAGCCTTTGCGCCAGGGCAAATATGCTGGTGGCCTTGGACATCTCCTCGGGCGGCACGTCGGAATAGGCCAGCGCGCCCATCCCGATCATCTGCCCGGACCGCAACACGCCGAAGGTAAAGAGATAGACCGCGATGAAGAGATGGGGGGTGGTTGCGGAAAACAACGCGAACCCGGCCATGAGCAGTGAACTCAGGCTGAGCCCGGCGAGAAAGACCGCGCGAAAGCCGAAACGCTTCACCAAATGCGAGACCCAGACACGCATGCTCATGGCGCCGGCCGTGTTCAGGAAGGTCAGCAGCCCGGACTGAAACGGGTTGAGGCCGCACCCCACTTGCAGGAGAAGCGGCATCAGGAAGGGCACGGTCGCGATGCCGGCGCGGATCACATTGCCGGCGATCACCGCCACGGAAAATGTGCGTCCCCGAAACATCCGCAAATCCAACACCGGATTGGGCTGGCGCGCGGCATAGAAGGCGTAACCCAACAGGATCAATGCGGCGCTCGCGATGAGCAGGGTCTCGGTCACCGGGTCGAGTGTGTGGCGGCCGATATTTTCAATGGCGAACTGCCCAATCCCAAGACCAAACGCGATGATGAGGAACCCCGGGATATCGAAGGCCGAAGGCCGTGGCATGCGAATATCGGGAACGAATCTCAGCGCCAGCGCGATCCCGACAAAGCCGATGGGCACATTGATGAAGAAATTCCAATGCCAGGAGAAATAGGTGGTGATGAACCCGCCCACCAATGGCCCCATGGTCGGACCCAGCATGCCCGGCAGCATGTAATAGCTCATCGCCTTCATGAGCTGATCCTTGGGAAAGGTGCGGGTCAGGATCAGCCGGCCGACCGGCGTCATCATGGCGCCGCCGAAGCCCTGCACGATCCGGCTCATCACCAGGGCGGACAAGGATGCCGACAGCCCACACAACACCGAGCCCAAGGTGAAGAAGCCGATCGCGCCGCAGAACACGAAACGCGCTCCGAACCGGTCGGCGATCCAGCCGCTGATCGGTATGAAGATGGCGAGGCTGATGAGGTAGGAGGTGATCGCCGCGCTCATCTGGGACGGCGAAACCTGAAAGCTTTGCGCCATCTGCGGCAGCGAGGTCGAGATGATGGAGGAGTCCAGCCCGTCCATGAAAAACGCGCCGGCGATGACCGTGGGCACGATCCGCGACATTTGCGCAGCTGGCGGTTCGGTACGTCCTGAATCCAATTCCGTGACCAATAAGAATCCACGGTCTATCCGGCGCGGACGCGCCTTTCGTCTAGCAGTGCGCGCCAGGTGAAAGGCGCGAAGCGGCGGTTTACCCTTCAACATCGGGTCAAACGCCGTCATATAGGCTTGAACAGAGGGCGGCTGCGCGGCAGAACGTACCCGCCATACAACGGCCAGGAAGACGGCTTGTCGGAAAGTTCAAATATCCCGCCCGAATCGATTGAGGTCGTGCTCACTTGCGTGCGCATGGCGGCGCGGGACACCAATCTCTACACCTTCCAGCGCGCGGATCGCGGCCCGTTGCCGGGCGCCGAGCCGGGGGCCCATATCGGCGTCATCCTGGCGAATGGAATCGAACGGCAATATTCCCTTGTTCATGCCGCGCCGCAACTTTCGGAATACACGGTCGGGGTGAAGCGCGATGCGAACAGCCGCGGCGGTTCGCTCTATATGCACGACCAGTTGAGAGTGGGCTCCAAGATTTTCATCATGCCGCCGCGCAACAATTTTCCCTTGAGGGAAGATGCGGAGTTGGTGGTGCTGCTGGCGGGCGGCATCGGCATCACGCCGATCTATTGCATGGTCGAGCGGAGAATCGCGAAAAACCGCCCCTGGGCGCTGTATTATTCCTGCCGCTCGCGGATGGATGCGGCATTCTTCGGCGAGCTGGCGCAATACAAGGAGGCGCATTTTCATTTCGATGACGAGGAAGAGGGCCGTTTCCTGAACGTGGCGGCCATCATCGAAGGTCTGCCGAAACACGCCCATCTTTATTGCTGCGGCCCCGCGCCCATGCTCGCCGCCTTCGAAGCGGCGACGGCGCATTGGCCGCCCGAACAGATCCATGTCGAGTATTTCACGCCGAAATTCGCCGCCGCCCAGGGTGGCGGCTATGTGGTTGAGCTCGCGCGCTCAAAACGCGAGCTGACCATTCCGCCAGGCAAATCCATCCTGCAGGCGGTGCGCGAAGCGGGCATCCAAGTGCCGCATTCCTGCGAGGAAGGTGTGTGCGGCGCCTGCGAGACGCGCGTGATCTCCGGCATCCCCGATCATCGCGACACCATTCTGACCGAGCAGGAACGCAAGGAAAGCGCCACCATGATGATCTGTTGCTCCGGCTCCAAGAGCCCGCGCCTCGTTCTCGACATCTGAGGGCCGCATTGTCCGGAAGAGCTCAGATCGATCCGAAAGACGCCGTGCGACGCTTGCGGCGTCTGGATTGCTGCGCTGTATCCGATGCGCTCGACCGCCTGAAACTCGGCAGTGTCGTGAGCGGCGTGCCTCAGCAATCGGGCGACGCACGCATCTCGGGCCGTGCGATCACGCTCAAGCTTGGAGTCGGCACCGGCCCTAAAGGTCCGGCGCGCCATCTCGGTACCGCTGCGATAGAAGCGGCCGGCCCCGATGATGTCATTGTCATCGAGCAGCGCTCAGGCGTCGAAGCGGGAAGCTGGGGCGGCCTCCTCACGCTGGGCGCCAAGATGAAAGACGTGGCCGGTGTCGTTTGCGACGGACCGGTGCGCGATATCGACGAAGCGCGTGCGCAGGGCTTCGCGATTTTCGCGCGTACGCTGACGGCCAGGACCGCGCGCGGCCGCATCGTCGAGCTCGGCACCAATGTGCCCATCCTATTCGAGACCGCAAAGGTCGACCCCGGCGATTACGTCATGGCGGATCGGAGCGCGGTGATCGTCATCGCCGCCGCCGACATCGCGCGCGTGCTCGATGCCGCCGAAACCATTGCCGCCAAGGAAGCCGTCATGGCCAAAGCGCTTCTGGCGGGCGAGCCGATCAGCCAGGTGATGGCCGCCGACTATGAACACATGCTTGAGAAATTGAGATCGTGACCAACGCTGCCCCCCCACCCC
>DASQIQ010000069.1:0-1854 GCA_035631495.1 Micropepsaceae bacterium | reverse complement strand
TGTCTGGGCGAATCACATCACCAGTCTGGCACACTGATGCCGTCGGGGGCCGTCCACCCCATCTTTGCGAGCGGAGTGAAGCAATCCATGGCGCAACAAGGAAGCGCGTGTGGATTGCTTCGTCGCGGAGCCTGTCATCGGGCGCGCGTTCGCGCGACCCGTTGGCTCGCGAAGATGGGGTGGACGGCCCCCGACGGCATCAGTGTGCCAGACTGGTGATGTGATTCGCCCAGACAAGGGAGCCGTCCATGAGCGAGATTAGCATGATTGGTTTGGATTTAGCGAAGAACGTTTTTCAAATTCACGGGGTTGATGCATCGGGAGGCGTCGTGTTGCGCCGCCAGCTTCGGCGGGGCGCGGTGGAGAAGTTTTTTGCGAAGCTGCCACCGTGTACGGTAGGGATGGAAGCCTGTGGCAGCGCGCATCATTGGGCACGTGTGATCGGCCGCTATGGCCACCAGGTCCGGCTGATGCCGCCGGCGTATGTGAAGCCTTACGTGAAGCGTAATAAGAACGACGGCCGGGACGCGGAGGCGATCTACGAGGCAGTGGGCCGGCCGACGATGCGGTTCGTGCCGGTGAAGAGCGTTGAGCAACAAGCGACGCTGGCTGTTCATACCACCCGCGCGCTGATGGTGCGGCAACGCACCATGATAGGCAACTCGCTGCGGGCTGCGCTGAGCGAACTTGGGATTGTGGCGGCGCAGGGCTTCAAGGGACTACGCGAGTTGATGGCGAAGCTGGAAGCCGCGAACGAGGAGATCCCGGAGACGATGCGCAGTGCGTTGTTGATGCTGGCCAGACATTGGCAGGCGCTCGATGCCGACGAGCGCGCGCTTGAACGGCAGATCGCCCAGGCTGCCCGATGCGATCGGGACGCCCGGCGGTTGATGGAGGTGCCGAGCGTCGGCCCGATCATCGCCAGTACGGTGCTGGCCAAGGTACCCGACGCCAAGGTGTTCCGCAGCGGGCGGGATTTTGCGGCCTGGATCGGCTTGACCGGTCGCGATCATGGCACCGGGGGCAAGCATCGTCCCGGGCGCATCTCCAAACAGGGAGACCGTATGCTGCGCGCGCTTCTCATCAGCGGGGCAAGCGCTCATCTGCGGCAACAGAAGGCGCGTGGCGTCAGCGACCCGTGGCTACGCGAGCTGCTCGCGCGCCGGCCCTACAAGGTCGCCATGGTGGCGTTCGCCGCCAGGACCGCGCGCATCCTCTGGGCCATGCTGGTCAAAGGAGAAGCTTACCGCGACCGCGCGAGCGCGTCGGCTGCTGCCTAGTTGAGGGGCGACAGCCGCCGCGCTCGCGCTCGTGCCTATCGGAAGGGCAATTATGGTGTGATGGCAAATGGTCAGGAAACCGGGATCGAAACACTCCGTACCGTCATCGCGCGTCATAGCGCGCCGCAATGATTGGAATTCGATCCGCGATCTCCATCAGGGCCCGCGGCCACAGGTCGCATCTCGAGGCCGTATACATGACCGCTCCCCGATCCGTTTGCACAAACACCAAAAAAGCCCTTGCCGAGAGGGGGCCGTCCATACATGACGGGTTGAGAGAGTGCCTCGTGTACCGGCTGTTTGAAAAGTTAAACTATGCACGTCGCGACGTTCACTCCGCCGCCTTGCCGGTCTTCGCGCCGAACATGCGCGTCGGCGCCGGGAAACCGCAGGATGTGCCGTCGGTGACCTTGACCTGATCCTCCCAGGGAGGGCGGAATGTGCCGGCCAGCATGTCCTGCGGCGGAGGGCTTTCACCGGGAACCGAGGCCGCTATGATGGCTCCCGGGGAGATCGCGGCACGTGCGCCCTGATGGCGCGGACATTGGAAAAAGAGAAGCCAACAAATGGCAAA
>DASQIQ010000068.1:0-10381 GCA_035631495.1 Micropepsaceae bacterium | reverse complement strand
AGTATGCAGCAAGCCGGAAAACTTCCCGAGGCCGGCGCGATCTACACCGAAATCTTACGAATTGACCCGCAGAATTTCGACGCACTATATCTGCTTGGATTTGTGAATCTTCAGCGCGGGCAATTTGCCGAAGCGGAACGTCTGATGGCGGCCGCGACGAATATCAATCCTTCCTTCCCTGACGCGCACTTTAACCGTGGTCTAGCCCTTTCGAAGCTTGGGCGATATCAGGACGCTTTGTCTTGTTTTGATCGGTTGCTGGCAATAAGGCCAAATACCGTAGGCGCCTTGTTGGAGCGGGGTACCGCATTGTGCGAACTCATGCGTTATGAGGATGCACTCGCCACGTTCGATAAGGCCCTCGCATTAGCCCCCACCAATGCCGAAGGCTGGCATAAGCGCGGCGAGGCTCTTTCGGCGCTTGGACGATCGGGCGACGCCTTGCTCAGCTATGACCGATGTTTGGCGATCAATCCGCGCAGCCTTCCGACCCTGCGCCGCCGCGCGGGCGCGTTGTTCGATCTGAACCGCTTTCAGGAAACGCGCGCCGAGTATGAAAAGATGCTGTCCATCGACCCGGATGCGCGTTATGTGCGAGGGCGTCTGATCTTCGATGCGCTTTACTGTTGCGATTGGCACGGGCTCCGACAACACAGAGCCCAACTTGTAGAGGCCCTGCAGAGCGGCAAGCCGGTTGTAACTCCCGGCGAGAACATCGCGATCTCTCGCTCGCCCATTGACCAATTGCAATGCGCCAGAATCTGGAGCGCGAATGAATGCCCGCCGGCCACAAATCCACTCTGGAGGGGAGAACAATACCGCCATGAGCGGATTCGGGTGGCATATATCTCAGGCGATTTCCGAGCGCATGCTGTGGCGTTCCTGATCACGGGCGTGTTCGAACATCACGACAAGACATGTTTCGAGACCGTAGGTATCTCCTTCGGCGCGGACGACGAGAGCGACATCCGCAGGCGGATCGAGCGCGCCTTAGACTCGTTCATCGATGTGCGCGACAAGACCAATGCGGAGATCGCCTCAATGCTTCGGCGAATGGAGGTCGATATCGCAGTCGATTTGATGGGTTTCACGGGAGCCTCCAGGCCTGGAATTTTCGCCTTCCGTCCGGCGCCGGTCCAGGTGAACTATCTCGGCTATCCCGGAACCATGGGAGCCGACTACATCGACTATCTGCTCGCAGACCGGATTCTTATCCCTCGGCAGGAGGAAATCTATTTCAGCGAGAAGATCGTCACTCTGCCGGACTGCTACCAGGCCAATGACTCGCAACGGGTCATTGCGGAACCCGTGCCGACGCGCGCCGAAGCGGGTTTGCCCGATCGAGGCATGGTCTTCTGCTGCTTCCATAATGGTTTCAAGATTTTACCGGAGATGTTCGACATCTGGATGCGAATCTTGCGCGCTGTCGAGGGAAGCGTGCTGTGGCTGCTGGACCTTAACCCGTTCGTCACCGCTAACCTACGCCGCGAGGCGGCGGCGAGCGGCGTTGCGCCGGAGCGGCTGTTGTTCGCGCCGCGCATGCCCGTGGCCAACCATCTCGCACGGCACCGCTTAGCAGATTTGTTCCTCGATACGCTTCCCTATAATGGGCATACCACCGCCAGCGACGCATTGTGGGCCGGGTTGCCAGTGCTCACTTGCGTGGGCAGCACCTTCGCGGGCCGCGTTGGGGCGTGCTTGCTAACCGCGGTCGGGTTGCCGGAGTTGATTGCTTCCTCGTTGGAGGAATATGAGGCCCTTGCACTGGAGCTTGCCGCGAACCCAACGATGCTCACGGATCTAAAGGCAAAGCTTGCCCGTAACCGCGAGAAATATCCCTTATTCGATACGCCGCGGTTCACGCGCCATATTGAAACCGCATATCGCCAAATGGTGGAGCGCTCGCGGCGTGGGCTTCCGCCCGAGAGTTTCGACGTTCTTGCGCCAAGCGACTGAATCCATCCGACACCCAAAGGATGGCACGACCGCTCGCTCTGCTATATCGGGCTGAAGCTTGCGCCTCGCGCAGCTGACGGTTTGTTCAACTTGATTGACGATTCCCAATACAGGCGCCCCTAAAATCGTCACCGCTACTACCTATCTTTAGCGCGGAGAGGCAGTCGTTTACAGAGGCACTCAATGATTCCGGTATTTCGCAAATCGCGCAGCGCAACCATCCTTGGCGCGCTGACGCTCATCGCCTCCCTTGCTGGGGCGAGCATTGCATCCGCTTATAGCGGAGAAGAGCTGGCCAAGACCGCCAAGGTGACCTTGGATGAGGCGCGCGCCATCGCGCTCAAGGCACGGCCGGGAACGGTCACCGATCAAGAGCTTGAAAAGGAGAAGGGCGGCAGCGGGCTGCGCTATTCCTTCGACATCAAGGATGGCAAGACGACCTACGAAGTCGGTATCGACGCTCAGACCGGCAAGGTGCTGGAGAACGCCGCGGAAGGGGCGCATCCGGACTAAAGAAGCGCGTCACACCGACGCGGTTGCGACCACTTGGGCGAGGAATTGTTCGCGCCTCGCGGCGGAACGGCAGGCTTTGAGCGTCGCCGAGAAGCTCTCCAGCACGCCTTTCTCGAAGGCGGTGACCACCGTCTCGTGAACATAAGAGCGCCGGCAGACGGCCGGCGTGTTGGCGAGTTCCTCGGCGGCGGCCTTTACCGCCTCGAGCACCTGCTTGCGCCGTTTGCGCGGGCTATCGGCCGGCACCATGCGCGCCAGATTGTCGAGCACGGCAGCGGATGCGCAAAGGGTGCGGAAATCCTTGAGCGAGACTCCGCCGCCCGCAATCTCGCGCAGGAATAGATTCACCTCACGCGCCGTGACGTGGCGGATCGTGCCGCTCTCGTCGCGAAATTGAAAAAGCCGCGGTCCGGCAATCGTGCGCAATACCGGAATGGCAGCAGCGAGCCGGGGCGAGGAGAATTCCTTGCGCACGTCCTTGCCGCCTTTGGCACGGAAGACCAGGGTGATCATGTCACCGCTGACACGCAAATTGGATTTCAGCAGCGTGGTTGCGCCGCGCGTGCCGTGTTTCCTGGCATATTCCTCGCTGCCCGGGCGGATGGCGCTTCCCGCCACCAATTCGATGGTCGCCGCGAGGGCAAAATTGCGTGTCGGTTCGCTCCCGGAGAGGTGCTGCGCCACCGCGCGGCGAATCTTCGGCAGAACCGCAGCCAAGGCGCCCAAGCGTCCGGCCTTCCCCGCCTCGCGCACCTTTTCCCAATCGGGGTGATAACGGTATTGCAGCCGTCCCGCCGCGTCGCGGCCCACCGCCTGAAGATGGGCCTGTTCGTCGGGACAGAAATAGACCTCTTCATAGGCTGGCGGCACCGCCAGCGAAGCGAAGCGCTTGAGCATCACCGGATCGGTGATCTCTTTTCCGTCCGCGGCATGATAGGTATAGCCCTCTTCCGCCCGTCGGCGTGCGATGGTCAGCTTGTCGCGGCCCACATGCCGCAGCTTGAGCCGGCGAGTCGCCGTTCGGGTTGCAAGGGGTAAGATCTTGGCCGAGGCCATTATTATTCTGTTCTCCTGCCCGGTTGATCCAACGTGGTCGTCCGAGCCGCGGTTCCATCGCTTAGGCTTTAGGGAACCACAGGGACCATCCCCGCGTTTTCGACCAAGCCTCAGCGTGTGCATTGGTCGGGCACCGTAGCGAACAACCCTTAATGCGCCATTTCGGCTCGCCCACCCGTAGAGATGCCGATTTCGCGTGGTTTGCTTAATCAACTGCTAAAGGTGCCTTTAAATGCCCGTTCCCCGCCGTGTCTTGATCGTCGAAGACGAGGTGCTCATCAGCATGCTGATCGAAGATGCCCTTGCCGATCTGGGGATCGAGGTGGCCGGGGTGGCGAGCACCTTGGAGGAGGCGCTGACCCATGCCGAGGCGGGCAATTTCGATTGCGCCATCCTCGACCTCCATATCAAGGGCAAGGACATCTTCCCGGTGGCAGAGGCGCTTGCCGCGCGTGGCGTACCCTTCGTCTTTGCCACCGGCTATGGGCAAAGGGGCGTGCCGGAGAAATACCGGGAGCGCCCGGTGCTGCAGAAGCCGTTCATGGCGCCAGAGCTGGAACGCGCCCTCGCGAAAGTTTGAAGCTCTCCGCGCGCGGGCCTCAACCCCTCCGGTCGAGCTCTGGATAGTGGCGGAAGATCCCGCTTTCGTTGAACGGGATGCGCGCGTCCGATGCGAGATAGGCCGCGATGCGGGGCCGCACGGCAACGCGATTGCGCAGATCCATCACGCGGGGGATTTTCTTCTCCCGCCGCTGCATCGCGCGCGGGAAGGCGTAGCGCAATCCTTCGACGATTTGGAATAGCGAGAGGTCGGCATAAGACAGCCGCGCTCCCGCGAGATAGGACCTTCGCCCGCGCTCCAGCACCGTCTCGAAATAGCCGAGATATTTGGGAATGCGTTCGGCGATGAAACCTTCCGCGGCGCGTTTGGCTTCGCGCTTCTGGTCTTCGTAATAGAGCCCCGACCCGATCGGGTGATGCACGTCATGCGCTTCGGCGACGAGATCGGCGATGGTGAGTTGCAATTGATGGACCCAGAGCCGTCCCGCTTCGTGTTTCGGCGCCAGACCATGACGAGCGCCGAGAAAGAGAAGGATGTTCGCGGTCTGACCGATCAGGAGCGGGCCGCACTTGAGGAAGGGTGGCGCGAAAGGCGGGCACTTCACGCGCGGGCTTTCGAGCAGACGTTCCAGCTTCGCCATACCGCCTTTGCGCCTTGCCACGTCGACGTAATCGGCGTCTGCTTCGGCGAGCGCAAGCCGGACGAATTCACCGCGGCCCTGAATCGACGGCCAGTAATAGAGCTCGTAGCGCATGGTGGTCCTCCTTCGCTTTTCGATGATCGCATGAAGCGGCGCCGGCCGCACCGCAGCATGAACTTTTGCGTCAAATTGCCGGCCTCTCGCATTTTGGCTAGTCTGGCGCAGCATTGGGTGGGGAGTCATCCGTGTTGAAACCCTGGTTGGCGATTGCGGTCTCCGTTCTGTTGTTTTCATGGCCAGCTTCCGCTGCCGACCGCGACATGTTCAGCGGCAAGACGATCACCTACATCGTCGCTACCAGTCCGGGCGGGGGCTACGACACCTATGGCCGGTTGATCGCGCGCTATCTTCAGACCCAGCTCCCGGGTTCGCGCATCGTGGTGCGGAACGTTCCCGGCGCAGGCAACATTATCGGCGCCAATATGATCTATGCGGCGCGCCCCGATGGGCTGACCATCGGTATGTTCAACACCGGCCTGATCTACGACCAGATCATCCAGCGAAATGGCGTGAACTTCGATCTGGCGAAATTCAGCTGGTTGGGCAAAGCGGCGGAAGAGCCGCGCGCCGTTCTCATTTCCAAGAAATCGGGCTTCAAGAGCTTCGACGACATGATCAAGGCCAAAGGACCGATCAAATTCGCCGCATCGGGCATCGGGGCCGCCTCCTACAACGACACGCGCATCATGGCCGATGCGCTGCATCTCGATATCCAGATCGTCAACGGCTTCACCGGCAATGAAGGCGAGATGAGCATGATGCGCGGTGAAGTCGTCGGCGAGGTCGGATCGATCGATGCGTTCGAACAATTCGTCCAGAATGGCAATGGCTTCCTTGCGCTGGCACTCTCCGGCAAACCCGAAGCTCTTCCCGGCGTGCCCAGGGTCGAGAAATATGTGAAGGACGAGCGCGACAGGAAGCTGATCCTCTTGCTTCAGTCGCTGTCCGAGCTCGGCCGGCTGACCGCGGGACCGCCGGGCATTCCGGCGAACGTCCTTAGCGTCGAACGTCAAGCCATGACCGCCGTGATGAAGGATCCTGCCTTTCTCGCCGAAGCGAAACGGCTCCGCCTGCCGATCGACTCCCTACCCGGCGATGCCGTCGAGGCCAAGATCAAAGCGGCGTTGAATCAACCACCCGAGACGGTCGCGGCTCTGAAACGCGCCGCCGGCGGCTGAGCTCCGTCACATCACGTCGCCGGGCTCCGATCCGTCGGCCATTGGCCCTGCGTAAAATTCCGCGTTCATGCGGTTGGCGAGGCCTTCCTTCGCCAGGGTAGCAGCGAATTCGACGCGGATATTGGGATCTTCCATATAATAGGGAATGGCCGCGCCGCCTTTCTTGATGTCGATGGCGCCGGCATCGATCAATTGTTCGCCGGGGCGTCCCGCTTTGCGCGAACGTTGATTGTTCGGCCCGTGCCACGCCGAAACGCGCAAGCCCTCCTTGCCGATGCCGAAATGCTGATGGAACCAGTCGCCGCTCATCGGCGCGGCGGAGACGATGCCGCCATATTCGTAATCCTGGCGCAGGATCTTGTCGGCGTGGCCGTCCTTCCACGGCGTCATGCCCAGATGTTCGGGCCAAGTATAAGTGTAGCCCTTGCCCTTCACGCAGAGCAGCACCGCGGCCGACATGTGCTTGTGCGCCTTGGAATAGCGGCCGGTCTCGTGATGACCGATCCAAAGATAGAAGCGGTTGCCCGCCATGTTGGGTTCCACGCGGCGGTAACCGGGCGAGCGGCGGTTATCCAGCGGCAATTGCGTGTTGACGATGTCGGGAATGAGATTGGTGCGCCTCATGGCGAGCCCGCGCACCGGATCGGGTTCCAGATCATCGTTCGGCTTGAAGTAATCTTCCGCGCCGGAAAAGCGATCGGTAAAGGCGTAGGGGCAGTTGAAGATGAAATCCATATTGTCGATGACGTTCATCACATTGGGCGCGGTGGTGCCGCAATAGAGCAGCGCCGGCGCGCTGCCCGCATTGATGAAGCGGTGATGCGTGTTCAGCGGAATGGAGAAAAGCGAACCCTTTTGCCACTCGAAGACATGCCGCTTGGTCTGGCCTTCCTGCCAGACTTCGGTGGTGCCGCGTCCTTCGATGACGAAGACGACTTTCTCGTAGAGATGCTTGTCGGTGTTGAGCGCGCCGGCGCCCGGCACCTCCACGACATAGGAGCCCCACAGGCCCTCGGTGCCGAAGAGCTGGATATAGGAGCCGCGTCCGCCGAGCCGCTTCCAGGGCGCTAGCGGCAAATCCTGCATGCGGCGCGCGCCGATGCTGCGATAGACGGGGATGCCTTCGGATTCCATGAAGCGGTCATAGGGCATCGCCGCGCGTTTGAAACTGCCATAGCCCGCATTCTCGCCCGCCTTGGGTTCGTGCCAATGGGTACCGGAAACTGTGTCGTGCATGGGCTTCCTCGATGATGATGTTTGTGGGGTATTTCTAGTGCGAGGAACCTTAGCTCCGCCAGTCCCATGTCACCGGTATCGGGTCTTTTGTTGCGGCTGCGCGCTCAGTGCGTCCAGCTCAAACCGATCAGCGGCCAGTACAGCGGCACGAGAAGAAAAAGGATGATTCCCTCGATGATGGTCAGGACCAGCCCGACCTTGAACATGTCCCGGCTGTCGAAATAGCCATAGGCGAATCCCTGGATCAGCACCGAGGACTGATACACGAACAATTTGCCTCCGGCCGAGAAGGCCCAAACCATGGCGACGGCGGTCGGATTGAAGCCGTGGCTCTGGGCGTAGCTGAGCATGACAGGCAGCGACGTACTCAGCATGGACAACTCGCTGCCCAGGACGAAATGGTAGAGGAAACCCGCCCAGTACAGCACGCTCGGGGATTCATAGGCGCCGCCCATCAGCGGCGTCATCCAAGACATCATCGTGCCCGTCAGCACATTCAGGGCCGAAGTGCGGATCAGCACCTCGCCCATGCTGAGCGCGCCGCCGAGAAACACGATCAGAAGGAAATTGGTCGCGCGAACGTCTTTGGTCGTGAGCACGCCGATTCTGGGGAGCGCGCAGGCAAGGCCCACTCCCAAGGCTATCACAGCCGGATCGATATTATGGATGGAATCGCTTCCCCAAAGCACGACGGCGATGAGCAGCAGCACGAGCGTCCTTTTTTCCACCGCGCTCCAAGGGGCGCGCGTTGTGGCGCGTTCCGAAACTTTGCGATCTGCCGGAAGATGCGTTTTCTCGGGCGGGTAGAGCCAACGGATCGTCGCCCATGAGGCGAAGACCGTCAGGATGGTCGCCGGCAGAAAGGCGATGAAATACTGACTCCAGGAGATGGATTCGCCACTGACCTTCTCCAAAAGGCCCCGCGTCAGAATGGAAGAGGCGCCGGACAGGATCATCTTGTTGAAGAGGCCGCAGCCATAGGTGATGATCACGAACAGCCCGCGCCCGATATTGCTTTTCTTGTCCACGCCGAAGGCGGCAACGACGCCCATGAAAATGGGAGCGAGAATCGCCAGCTCCGCCATGCCCGACGGCACGAGGAGGTTCAACACGACGACAAGCATGATCGCGCTGAAAAGCAGCATCGCGTATGAGGTTCCGGCCACGCCAATGACGACGCGGCCGATGCGCTGCGCCAAACCCGAGCGCAAAGCCGCTTCGCCCATGAGCATGGCGCCGAACAGAAACCAGGGCGTGCTGTTGGCAAAGCCCGCGAACGCCGTTTCAAATCGCGCCACGCCAAGCGCCCAGAACAGATAACAGCCGATCAGCGCCGTGATGCCGTGATCGATGGGCTCGAAGATCCAATACACCACCATGAACGCGGTTATGGCGAGCGCGTGAGCGACCAGCGGGTTGGCAGAAAGCGGCAGAAACCAAAGCGCAAGCCCCAGCAGCGGGCCAAGCGAAAGGCCCATCAGATATTTGAAAGAAGTTCCTTCTTTCTGCGGCGCGGCTGTCAGTTCTGCGGTTGTCACCCAATCCCCCTCGGAAATCCCGGACCCTCATCCCGCATTGGCGATGCGGCGATAGCTTAGCGCTTCGGCGATATGTGCGCGCGTCACAGATCCGGCGCCCGCCAGATCGGCGATGGTGCGCGCAACGCGCAGCACGCGATGATAACCGCGCGCGGTCAGCCGCATCCGTTCGGCGGCGTCCGTAAGAAGCTTCTGACCCGCGGCATCGGGCGTGGTGACACTGTCCAAGAGCTCGCCTTCGGCCTCTGCATTCGTGCGAAGCCCACTTTGCGCATAACGCACGCGCTGCACATCGCGCGCTCTCGCGACACGCGCGGCGACGTCGGCCGAGCCTTCCGCCGGCGGCGGAAGCGAGAGATCGGCTGCCGACACGCTCGCCACTTCGACATGGATGTCGATGCGGTCGAACAGAGGGCCGGAGATGCGCGCCTGATAATCCAAGGCGCATTTGGGCGCGCGGCCGCAGGATTGCGCCGGATCGGTGAGATAGCCGCAGCGGCAGGGATTCATCGCCGCGACAAGCTGGAAGCGCGCGGGATAGCGCACATGGGCATTGGCGCGCGCAATCACCGCTGCGCCCGATTCGATCGGCTGGCGCAAGGAATCCAAAACCGCGCGTGCGAATTCCGGCAGTTCGTCGAGAAACAGCACGCCAAGATGGGCGAGACTGACTTCGCCCGGCTTCACCTTCAACCCGCCGCCGACCAAGGCCGCCATGGATGCGGAATGATGCGGCGAACGGAACGGGCGCACGCGAGAGATTGTGCCGTCGCGCAGTTCGCCCGCCAGACTCTGCACCATGGAAACTTCGAGTGCTTCGCGCGCGTCCAGCGGCGGCAGCAAACCAGGGAGACGGCTCGCCAGCATGGATTTGCCCGCGCCGGGCGGGCCGATCATGAGCATATTGTGCCCGCCGGCCGCCGCGATCTCCAGCGCACGCTTGGCGGTCTCCTGGCCCTTCACATCTTTCAGATCCGGAATCGAGACCGCGCTTTCGGCAAGGCGCGCCTGCGGCACAGCGAGCACCTGCGCGCCCTTGATGTGATTGACCAGCGCAATGAGCGAGGGCGCGGCGATGATTTCCAGCTCGCCCGCCCAGGCGGCCTCCGAGCCGCAGGCGGCGGGGCAGATAAGACCGCGTTCGGCTTCCACTGCCGCGATGGCAGCGGGCAGCACGCCCGCAACCGCGGTGATCTGGCCATCGAGCGACAGCTCCCCCATCGCGGTGTAGCCGGACATCTCGCTTGCCGGCAGCACGCCCATGGCGGCGAGCAGCGCCAGCGCCACGGGCAGGTCGTAATGACTGCCTTCCTTGGGCAGATCGGCGGGTGCGAGGTTCACCGTGATGCGCTTATAGGGCAGCGCGAGCCCCACCGCGGAGAGAGCCGAGCGCACGCGTTCGCGCGATTCACCCACCGCCTTGTCGGCGAGGCCGACAATGGTGAACTGCCCCGAGCCGCCTTCGGCGATATGCACCTGCACATCGACCTCGCGCGCTTCGATGCCTTCGAACGCGACGGTGTAGACATGCGCGACGCTCATCGGCCCCTCCCCGGGGCGATTAGAGCACGGTCTTAGGCGTTTGTATCAATCCCTAATAGCGGGCCGAGGGTGGTGTGGGACCTGCCAAAACAACCCTCGT
>DASQIQ010000067.1:0-16535 GCA_035631495.1 Micropepsaceae bacterium | reverse complement strand
CGCTCCTTGGGACATTTTCCATCGACGCCAAGCGCAAGCGCAAAATGGGTCCGGCTTGGGATGCTTTCGCGGCCAAGACCTCCAACATTCCGTTTGGAGCTGTGATCAGCGGGCGTAACAGCCTGAATTTCAGCGAAAGTCTAGGCCGGCCGTTCTGGATTGCGGCCGCTGTCTTCCTCGTCGTTGTCTTCGCGCATTATGATCTGTTTCACGCTTCGCCCTTTCCGAACGGATCGATACCGTTCTGAACCTGCGAGGCGTGGCGCACGATGCTTATCAGGTAAACCGGTACAGCCGTTGCGGTGTGTCCACGAGGATCATCTTGCGCATCGCCGCGCCCGGACATTCTTCCGCAAAGATGCGAAGCAGCGTGGGGTTATCCACCACCTGATAGGGCGTAATCTGGGTGATGGGGCCGCGCCCATTTCCGGGATGCGGCCAATTTGTGCCCCACAACATGCGGTCGGACCCCGCCGCGATCAGCGCCTTCGCGAGCGGCGTGACGTCCGACCAATCTGCGCGCTTGGAAAGATTGTAAGGTGCGGACAGCTTCACATAGGTGTTGCGGCCCTTCACGAGTTCGACCAGCGCGCCGAAGCCCGGCTGGTTTGCGCCTTTCTCGGCCTGCAGATTGGCCATGTGATCGAAGACGACTGGCACCTTCAGATCGGCGACGGTCTGCGCAATCGCCGCCACGACGGGAAGTCCCGTGTTGATCTGGATGTGCCAATTCAAAGGCACAAAGCGCGGACCAAAGCCGTTGATCGCATCGATCGCGACTTTAGGATCGCTGATGCCGGCCGTCGCGAGATTGAGGCGCACGCCGGTCACGCCTGCTGCTGCAAGACGTTTCAACTCCGCATCCGAAACATTTTGCGGCACCACGGCGATTCCGCGGGCCGACGTTCCAAGCTCGGCCAGCGCATCGACCAGACAGCTATTGTCGAAGCCATAGAAGCTCGGCTGCACGATGACGTTGCGCGCCACGCCCAGTTGAGCCCGCAACGCGCGCAATTGCGCGACGGAGGCTTCCGGCGGCGTATATGTGCGTGTGGCGGCCATCGGATATTTCGATTGCGGACCCACAATGTGATTGTGCACATCGATGGCGCCGGCCGGCATATCGGCAAGCGGACCGGCCGCCCATGCAGTCCTGCCGAGAGCCAAACTTCCCAACGAAGCGATGGCGAATTCGCGCCTGGTGAGTGTCATGTCAGTCCTCCCGAGTGCATCACGCGTTCAAAAGCGCGGGGCGGTGTTTTTCCACCCAGCCCGTCGCCTGATCGTAAGCATAGGCCAGCTGCAAGCAGCTGAGCTCGGCTTCGTTGCGGCCGACGATCTGCATTCCCATTGGCAACCCTCGCGCGTTGAATCCCACCGGCACGTTGAGCGACGGGCATCCCGTCATGGTGACGATGACCGCGACTTCCATCCAGCGATGATAGGAATCCATGGGTTTTCCGCCGACCTCTTTGGGCCAATGCACGGTCGCATCGAAGGGGAAGACCTGCGCCGAGGGTAAAATGAAGAACTCGTATTTCTCGGCAAATCTGCGCACCGCCTGATACCAGGCAGAACGCGCCGCCGAGGCGTCGGAAATGTCGAACGCGCTGACCTTCGTCCCGCTCTCGACCTCGAACTGCGCTTCGGGCTTCATGAACGCGCGCTTGGCGGGATCGCGGTAGAACTCCTTGAGCGGGGTACCCGCCTGCCAGGCGCGCAGCTTCACCCAATTGCGCCAAACCTGCGGAATCGGATAATCGGGCTTGGCCTCCTCGACCACGCAGCCGAGGCTCTCGAAGGTCTTCAGCGCGTTCTTGCAAAGATCGAGCACTCCGGGCTCGAAGGGCAGGTAACCGCCGAAATCTCCCAGCCACGCGATCTTCGTGCCGCGAAAATCGCGTTTGAGCGATTGCGTGAATTGCGCCGGGTCCTGCCGGTTCGATAATGGAACGCGCGGATCATAGCCCGCCTGCACCGAGAGCAGCATGGCAAGGTCGGACACGTTGCGCGCCATGGGGCCTGTTACGCCGAAGGATGCGTTGAACAGATCGGTGCTTTCCGACGGCACGCGCCCATAAGAGGGGCGGAAGCCGAAGACATTGTTGTAGGCGGCGGGATTGCGCAGCGAGCCGCCGGAATCACTGCCGTCGGCGACGGGCAGCATGCGCAGAGACAGCGACACCGCGGCGCCGCCGCTGCTGCCGCCCGCGGTCTTGGTCTGGTCATAGGAGTTCAACGTGGTACCGAAGACCGGATTATAAGTCTGCGAGCCAAGTCCGAATTCCGGCGTGTTCGTCTTGCCGATGATGATGGAGCCTGCGCGTTTCATGCGTTCGACAAAGATCGCATCCACCGGCGCGATGAAATCCTTGAGGATCGGCGATCCCATCGCCATGCGGATTCCTTTGACCGGCGCCAGATCCTTGATGGCCTGCGGAAAGCCGTGCATCCACCCCTGATATTCGCCGCGCGCCAGCTGCGCATCGCGTTCGCGCGCTTGGCGGAGGAGGTCGCCGCGGTCCTGAAGCGACACGATGGCGTTCACCTTGGGATTGAGATGCGCGATGTGGTCGAGATAGGCGTTCATCACCTCGATTGAGGACACGCGTTTTGCTTTGATCGCCGCCGACAGCTCTACGCCATTCATCGATACGATGTCGGACAGTTTCGTTTGCGCAGACGCCATCCCGATCCATCCTGTGCTGCCGGCCACCGTGCTCGCGGCGACACTTCCTGCAAGCATCAACAAGTCCCGCCGGTCCATATCCTTTTCATTCACCGCGGTTCCTCCGAAACGAGGCGTCCGGCGCCCTTATCAAGGGAAGCCGTAGAGCTTGGCCGGATTGTCGACCAGCATGATCCGGCGCGACTGGTCGTCCGGGTACCAGGAATTGAACAGCCTAAAGACCGCGCCGTCGTCGATCTTGGAGAATGGCGTCACCTCGGTCGGCGAATGCCCGGCAATCGTCTGCGTATGGGGCCAATCGCTGCCCCACAACATATGATCGCGCGCTGCGTAGATCAGCTGCTGCGCCAGGGCGGTTGTGTCCTTGTAATCGGCGAGCTTGGAAATGCGATAGGGGGCGGAGAGCTTCACATAGATTTTGCGCGCATGGGCAAGGTCGACGATGGCGGCGAAGCCCTTGGAACCGTAGCCCTCGGACGCGACCGGCATGCCGAAATGATCGATCACCACCGGCACCGTCATGTCGGCAATCGGCCCCGTCAGCGCGGCGATCACCGGCGCCACGGCAAAGATCTGGATGTGCCAATTGAGCGGCGCGACCTTCTTGGCGTAAGCGGCCAGGAGCGCGCGAGCCGATTTGGGATCGCGATTGCCGGCCGATTCCAGATTGATGCGGATGCCTCTGACGCCTTTGGCATCGAGATCGTGAAGCACCGAATCCGCGACGTTCGGCGCCACCACCGCGACGCCGCGCGCGGATTTCCCAAGCACGGCCAACGCGTCGAGCATGCAGGAATTGTCGGTGCCGTAGAAACTCGGCTGCACCACCACGGTGCGGGAAATCCCAAGCCGCGCATGCATAGCCTTAAGCTGCGCGACACTGGCTTCCGGCGGCGTATAGGGCCGGTTCGGCGTCATCGGATATTTCGCCTGTGGCCCGATAATATGGACGTGGCAATCGGTGGAGCCGGCAAAGGTCTCCGCGGCTTCAGCGTCGCTCATCGCGAGACCCGCCGCCGAGCCAAAAGCGAGAGCCCCGAATTCGCGTCGGGTGAAGCCCATGGTTTTCCCTTCCTCATTCTTGCCGCACGAGCAATTTCAGCGACGCCGCCAAACCTGTGGTTATGACCATCACGCCCGCCATGGCCATAATGCCGGTGGTGAATCCTCCGGTCGCATCCTTGAACACGCCCATCATATAGGGCCCGACGAAGCCGCCAAATGTGCCGATGGAGTTGATGAAGGCAAGGCCGGCCGCGGCCCCCGCGCCGGTGAGAATGCGCGGCGGGATCGCCCAGAAAATGCCGCGCGCGGCCGTCACGCCGACAAGCGCCAGGGTCAAATCGATCAGTGAGATCACGAGCGAGCCGGAGAAGAGGTAAGCCGCGAGCCCGATCGTGGCGAGGCCGAGGCACAGAACCATATTGCCGATCTTCTTGCCTGTGCGGTCGACATGGCGCGCCCACACCAGCATTCCTGCGGTCGCGAAGATGTAGGGAATAGCAGCCAGGAAACCGATCGTCAGGCTGGAAAGGTGGTACTCCTGAATGATCAACGGCAGCCAGATGCTGACGCCATAGGCCGCCAGTGTGAACCCAAACTGCACCACGGCCAGCAAGATGATGCGTGGATCGCTAAGCGCCCCCCAGAGCGTCGACTTCGCCCGGTCGTGGGTTTCCGTGGCCCGCATCGCGATCACCGCGTCGGCTTCTTCGCGGGTCAGCCAGGTCGCGTCGTCGGGTTTGTCGGGGATCATCTTGAGCACGACAAAACCGAGTACCGTCGCGGGCAGGCTCACCATGATGAACATCCATTGCCAGCCGGCGAGGCCGAGGATTCCATCCATCTCCAGCAGCAGACCGCAGAGCGGAGCCCCGACCAGTGAGGAGAGGGGAACGGCGACCAGGAACCAAGCGAGGATGCGGGTGCGGTATTCGCGGGGAAACCAGGCGGCAAGATAAAACGTCACGCCCGGGAAAAAACCGGCTTCGGCGATACCGAGCAGAAAGCGCATGCCATTGAGGCTCCAGGGTCCGGAAACCAACGCCATGGCGGCCGAAACCAGTCCCCAACTGATCATGATGCGGGCGATCCATCGCCGTGCGCCGAAGCGGTATAGCGCCATGTTGCTGGGGACTTCGCACAGCATGTAGCTGGCGAAGAACCACGCGGCCGCGGCGCCGAATTGGGTGTTGGTCAGGCCCAGATCCTGTTTCATGGTCAGGCCGGCGAAGCCGATGCAGGTGCGGTCGAGATAGCTGAAGAGGTACCCCAGGGTCAGGATGGGAACGAGGCGCCAAGCCGCCTTCTTCAACGCGGTTTCCTGGATCGGCGTGAGCGTGGTCTCTCGCTGCCCCCCCGCGAGCCTCTCGTCGTAAGCCGTCCTGCTCATGCTTCCCCGATGCGGGCCGCCAAGGCCTCACCTGTCTCTTTGGTGCCAAGCCTACCACCAATATCGGGCGTGATCTTGCCCGCCGCGATGGCCTCTTCAATGCCCTTCTCGATTCCGGTGGCCGCCGCCATGAAACCGGGTGCGGCGTGCCTTCTTCCAATCCAACTCAGCAGGAGCGCGGTGGACAGGATCAGGGAAAAAGGGTTGGCGAGGTTCTTCCCGGCGATGTCGGGCGCTGAACCATGCGAGGCCTGCGCCATGGCGTGATCGGCGCCCTGATTGAGCGAACCTCCCAGGCCCAGGCTGCCAGAGGCTTCTGCCGTCATGTCCGAGATGATGTCGCCGAACATATTGGTGGTGACGATGACGTCGAATTTGGCGGGATTGCGCACGAGATGCGCCATCATGGCATCGACAATGATCTCGTCCACAGCGACATCGGGAAAATCGCGCGCCGCCTTGCGGCATTCCTCGATGAACAAGCCATCGCCCAGCTTCAGCACATTGGCCTTGTGCACGATGGTCACGTATTTCTTGCGCTGTTCCGCGAGCTCGAAGGCGGCGCGCGCGATCCGCGCCGACGCGTGTCGGGTGATGCGTCTCAGCGATATCGCGACATCGTCCGTCACCAGCATCTCGGCATTGCCTTGGGCCATGTTGCGGTCGGCGTAGAAGCCCTCGGTGTTCTCGCGCGCGATGACGAGATCGAATTGGCCGAGCTTGGCGGGCAGCCCGGGGTAGGTGCGCGACGGCCTGATATTGGCGAAGAGGTCCAAATTCTTGCGGAAATACATCGAGGGGTTGATCTCCCCCCTTTCCGGATCCTTGAAATCGAACGTGGCGGCCGGGCCGAGGATCAACCCATCCGCCGCGCGCGCTCTATCCAAAAGGCCGGGGCGCACCGTTGTGCCGTGCCGCTTCAGGCTCTCATGGCCGACCACATCTTCTTCGATTTCGAGATCGAGCCGAAAGCGGCGGACAGCCGCCTTGAGCACGATAAGCGTCGCCGCCGTGATTTCGGGACCAATCCCGTCGCCCGCAAGCACCAGAAGCCGCATGGAAACCCTGTTTGGAACAGCGTGCCAGAAAAGGCCCTGAAGCGATCCCGAGTCAACATCGCCTAGGTTTTATGACAGAAACACCTGGCCAAAGCGCCGAACGCCCACGCCCGCTCGCCGGACCGAAATTTCCCTCAAACAATCATTCTGCTCACCACCGCCGCCATTTCGCGGAATATTGCGCTCCAGTCGCCCCGCATATGCTGGCGGAACAGGCGCGCCGTCGGATACCACGGGCTCTGGCTACCGGTAAGCCTCCAGCGCCATTCGGGGACATATTTGAGCGCGATCCAGGTCGGTCGCCCGCGCGCGCCCATGACATGCGCAATCGAGGTGTCGCATGTAACGATCAAATCGAGATGCTCCGCCACCGCCACAGTGTCGGCAAAGGCGTGCGGTCCCGCATCAAAATCGTCACCCAGCGTTTCGACAATCATGCCGTCCGGCAGCGATGCGAGCTGTTCGACGCCAAGGCCCTTCTGGAGACTGATGAGGCGAACACCTGGGATTTGCGATAAGGGGTGGAATTCGATCAGCGGAATCGAGCGGCCGACGATCGCCGCGCCGCCGTGCCAGAGCGCGCCCTGCCACGATATTCCGATCTTGAAACCGTGCGGGCCTATTCTTCGCCGCCACTGCGCGGCGTGGGCAGGGTCGACCGCGAGATACGGAATCGAGAGGGGAATATTGGTCAGAGCGGCCCCCAACCGGTACGGCAGACTCATCAGCGCGCAGCGAAAATCGAACCGCTCGTCTCGTGCAACCGCAGAGATCAAGCGAATCTTCCCCGGCAGCCCTCTTAGAATTTCATGGAGTTTGTCGGGCACCAGGAAACTGACGCTCGCGCCGGATTCGGCGAGCAGCGGCAGGTACCGGCTGAACTGGATGACGTCACCTGAACCCAAACCTTGTTCGACGCAAACCAGAATTGAGCGGTCACGCAAGTCCTCGCCCGACCATAAAGGCGCGTCTGTTGCCGCCTCGATTGAGGGATAATTTTTTACCTGCAAGCGGTATTCGAAATCATTCCAGCCTTCCGCGAGACCCATCGCCAATTTGCATAGTGCGCGGCTGAAGAGCGCTTCGGCATAGTCCGGCTTTAGGGCGATCGCACGGTCATAGCTCGCCAGTGCTTCGTGCGGCCGTTTCAATTCAAGCAATACGGCGCCGCGATTGTAGAACGCTTCGGTGAAATCATCTGAGGCCGCGATAGCATGATCATAATCTATGAGCGCTTCTTCGAAGCGTTGGAGATCCCTGAGCGCATTGCCGCGATTGTTGAACGCTCCGGCGAAATCCATTTTGAGGGCGATTGCCCGATCGTAGCTCGCAATGGCATCGGCGGGACGCGCCAGTTCTTGAAATGCGACACCGCGGTTGTAAAACGTTTCCGCGTCATCCGGCTTGAGCGCGACTGCCTGATCGAAACTGGCCAGTGCATCGTCATACCGCCGCAGCTCCAGCAACACCGTTCCTCGTTTCACATGAGGGGCGACATAATCCGGTTTTAGTGCGATCGATTTGTCGAAGCTTTCGAGGGCCTCGTCGAACCGGTTGAGTTTGGCAAGCGCCACTCCTCGATTGTAATAGACGGCGGGGGAGCCGGCCCGCCTTGCGATAGTTTTGTCGTAATTCGCCAGGGCCTCATCAATTCGCCCGAGTTGCACCAATAGATTGCCGCGATGGCCGAACAATTCCGCATAATCGGGCTTGAGCGCCATCGCTTGATCGAAGCTGGCGAACGCCTCGTCCGAGCGTCCGAGCTGCCCCAAGGCAATGCCGCGATCCCGGTGGACCACGGCCACATTCGGATTGATCTCTACGGCCAGCCGCAGCCGCGCTTCGGCAGTTTCCAACTGGTTGCGCTGCAGGGCAATGACTCCAAGCAGGTAATTCGCCCCGAAATGGCGGTGATCCGTTATGAGGATCCTTTGGCAGATGAGGTCGGCATCGGGCAATTGTCCCTGCCGATGAAATTGCGCGGCCCTGGCGAATTCCGCTTCCAACGATGATCCAAACACGCCGCGCGGCTCGGGGGTGGCGGCTGCTGTCCGAAGCGGGATATGGACGACCTGGTGCGCGTGATAGGCGTCGAAGTAGGCCAGGACCTTCGTCCCGCGCAGGTTGAACGGAGGCGCGGTGGGATCGAGCGTCCGAAAGCCGCCGACCGCGATGTCGCCGTTCGCAGCGGACATCGTGTCGGAATTGACGCTGTTGGTCAGCAGGACGTGCTTGTATTTGGGCATTTGGTTGAGGAATTTTTGTACATCCTTCGTCGGCAGATGCTGGAGCACGTGTTTGCATATCAGCAG
This sequence comes from Micropepsaceae bacterium, assembly GCA_035631495.1. Classification (GTDB taxonomy): domain Bacteria; phylum Pseudomonadota; class Alphaproteobacteria; order Micropepsales; family Micropepsaceae; genus CAIYRG01. The sequence continues at coordinate 8,084 of DASQIQ010000067.1, read as the reverse complement.
ATCGGCCGGCGGAAGATCCAACGCGACGACATCGCCGGCGAAGAACTGGATGTTCGGCTTCGCAAACCTCTGCTTGTTCTGAAGAATCGCGGATTCGACGATGTCGAATCCTTTGTAATCGATGCCGTTCCAGTCGAGCGCCTGCGAGAACTCCCAATCGCCGCACCCCGCATCAACCACCGAACGAATGTCATAGTCCTTCAGGAACTTCTGCAAAAACGTGCGATAGGCCAGCGTCGATTGAAGCGTCGACCCCGGTCCAGAGTTTCCGGCGCCCTGATCGTTCCTCCCCCAAGTCGCGCGACGGTAGATGTCGGCGAACACCTCTTGCGCGGTCGGTGTGGGATGAACGGGAGCGCTCATGAAGAGGGCTCAGAACGCCGGAGACATATCCATCGGCGTGCCGGCGATGAGCTTGCCCGTCTGATCGACATTGTTCTCAGCACATGTCTCTTCGTCCCATTCCTTGAAGGGATGAAACAGCGCGACCGCATCAAAGGGCGTGGTGAAGGCGCCGGGGTCTTCGATGCGATAGTCGATGCGCAGCTCCTTCCCGCTCAGTTTGCGAATGCGCTCGACGACATGAAGCTTCTCCGTGTGAGGCGTGCCGAAGCGGTCCAGCGGCACGACATCCATTGTCTTGATACCGACCGTATCGACGATAAGCGCGTCGCCCTCGTAATGCCCGACGGATTCGCCGTACCAGGAAGGCGTCACATGTTTGGAATGCGGTACGTTGAGATAGATATGCCGGGCCTGAGTCTGGTTGGCGATGATGATCGTAACCTTCTCCGGGGTTTGCAGGAATTGATACGCGTTGTGCAGCGTCATCACGCCGGGAAGCGAAGTGGGATAGCACAGCGCATGGGCGTGCGCCGGCGCCCGGCCGGCATGGGTTTCTTCGGCCCATTTCTTCACAATCGCCGCCGCCCAAGGCTGCAGAATCGGATTCTTGTAATCGCCTTCGGGTTTCTGGATATCGCTAGAGACATTTGTCACTGGGCCAGGGCCCTTGGCGCCGGGTGCAAGGTCAAAGCCCGATCCTTCCCACGTGCCGGAAAGATCGGCCGTACCCTGCGTCGCGGCGGATGACACCAACGACAGCGCGAGGGAGCCGGTCACAACGCCTGCGAAAACCAATCCCGTCCGTCTCATGATGCTGCGCCTCAAAAATATGGCCGGGACGGTTGCCCGCCCCGGCCACGATCTCAAATCAAACCTTAGGCCGGGTTGGCCTTCGCACCTTTCAGCGAGCGATAGACCATCTTGACCATATTGTCGTCCGCCATCTGATTGGTGTGCAGCTGCGCGCCGATCGGGGCGAGCGGCTTGTCGGAGACGGCTTGCTCTTCCGTCTTGCCCGACTTGATTTCGCCTTGCACCGCATCGCGCACGCGCACGAGCAGGTCGTGATATTTCTGGATGTCGGCCTTGGTCGCGAGCGCGCCATGTCCGGGCACATATTTCGTTTGGTCGTTGCCCAATCTCAGATAGATCTCGACCGTCGAGATGATGCCGTTGATGCTGCCGCCATTGGCGTAGTCGATGGTGACATAGCGTTCGCCGGTGCTCACGGTATCGCCGGTCGCGATCACGTTGGCGCGCGGGAAATAGACGTAGGAATCCGTGTCGGTGTGCGCGCTTGGCGGATGATTGATCGTGGCCGTCTGGCCATCGACCATCAGCTGCAAGCCTTCGGTCGTATAGGTCTTGGTTGGAACCGCCATCTTCTCGACCGGGGCGGTCTTCGCGCCCGACATGCCGTTCGTCGAGCCGTGTTCGAGACGCATCGCCAGGTTCTGGTGCGCGACGATGGTGGTGCCGTCCTTGGCGAAGGGCGCATTGCCGCCCGTGTGGTCGCCGTGGAAATGCGTGTTGATCAGATATTTGATCGGCTTGCCGCCAGACACTTTGTCGATAGCCGCCTTGATCTTGTCGTGCAATGGCGCGAACTCACCGTCCACCTGGATCACGCCGTCATTCCCGACCGCGGCGATAACGTTGCCGCCTTGGCCTTCCAGCATATAGGTGTTGTTGCCGAGCGGGGTAACCTTGATCTCGACCTTTGAAAAATCCGGTTGCCCTTGCGCATAAGCGGTCGCCGCAAACAGGCTAAACGCGGCTGCGAGCGCGAAACTGTGTCCAAGCTTCATTGGAACGTCCCTCCTTGAGACCTCTGAATCGGTGGCATTGTGCGTCAGCAGCCCCGAGTGGCGCGGACTTGCCGCGGGCACTATAGCCTATTTTGGGGCGGTCGTTGACACTTCCGCGGCCATCACATGCCGGTGTACGACCGGGTTGAATTGGTGCGAGGCGAGCGACTTGAAGGCCTCAGAAATGGCGGCTTGCACGGCTGAAATCTCGCGGCGGGCGACGGCCCCTTTCAACACATCGTTCAGCAGCGCGCCCGCCGGGAAGAACCCGGGTGGCCCGGGAACCGCCAGGATCACGGGGATGTCCGAAGCGACCAGCCGCGCCACATAGTTGAGGAATCCCGGTTTCAGCGCGGCTTCCGGGGGGCCGAATACGGTCAGGCGGATCCCCGGCCGCTTGGGATAGCGGGGGGGTAGGTCGTCCGATTGGAAATCGACCAGCACGCCCGATCTGTCGGGGCGCCAATCTTCCGGGAGCCCGGTCAGATAGCGCCAGCCACAGTGATAGGCGCGGCAGACCGGAAAGCGCGTCTGGTGGATGGCACAACCCTGGGCGCAGAGATGGCCGCAAGGTTTCCCGGGCAGTTTTTGGAATTCGGGCGTGTCCACATTCAGGACAACACAGCACGCCGAGCACTCGCCACATTCCCGGCCTGCGACAAGGTCCACCGACGGCCCTCCTTTGGGCGAGGAAATAGTGGAAAAAGTCCTTACGAACAAATGCAATTACAAGCTTTCGGCTTTGCGGAGTTGAAAGAGCCATTCCCTTAAAAGGATACGGCGTTTTCGTCTAGGCAGCCTCATGATCGTTGTAGCGGTAGCTTCCCAGAAGGGCGGATCGGGCAAGACCACGCTTTCCGGCCATTTGGCCGTTGAGGCCGAAAAGGCGGGCGCGGGCCCCGTCGCCCTGATCGATACGGACCCGCAAGGCTCCCTATCGCATTGGTGGAATGCGCGCACCGCCCGGACGCCGCAATTCGCCAAGGTCGGCGCTTTCGAATTGGAAAGCGCGCTTGCCCATCTGGGGAGGACCGGAACCAGGCTGGCCATCATCGATACGCCGCCGGCGATTTCCGCGTCGATCGCGCAAGTGATTGCCCATTGCGATCTCGTCATTGTGCCGACCCGGCCGAGCCCGCACGATTTGCGTGCGGTGGGAGCGACCGTCGATATGGCCGAGCGCTCCGGCAAGCCGCTGATCTTCGTGGTCAATGGCGCAACCCAGCGCGCGCGCATCACCGGGGAAGCCGCGGTCGCCCTGTCGCAGCATGGCATGGTGGCGCCGGTGACGATCCATCACCGCGTCGATTTCGCCGCCAGCATGGTCGACGGCCGCACGGTCGGAGAAGCGGTGCCGAAATCCGCCTCGTCCAAGGAAATCGCCGAACTCTGGCTTTATGTCCAGGACCGGCTGGCGCGTCTGACCAAGGACACGAGCTTGGTCCCGGAGATCCAGTCGCAGCATTTCTCGCTCACTCCTCTGACGGGAATCGACGCTGGGGAAATTGAGGAGCCGGCTGAAGCGAGCATTCCCGACGCGTCTCCGTTGCGTGCGCCGGCCCGGCCGGAAGTGACGCCTCCGCGTCCCGGCGTGATCCATCAGCAATGGTCGGAGCCGGTCAACGGACAGCATGCGGAAACGATGAATGAAGGGGTGATGATAGAGCGCCGATCCGGAATGGATCGCCGAGAAGAAACCGTGAGTGAAGGCGTGGGGATGGAGCGCCGATCCGGTCAGGATCGCCGCGTGCATCCGCTCGGCTCCGCGCTGTTCGCGGGCCCGGAACGTCGCACTGGCGTCTTCGGGCGCCGCCACGCCGAACCTTACGATACGAGCGGCAGAAAATGAGCGGCGCCAAATTCGCAAGCCTGACATCGGGTCTGCTTGTGCGCAAAGGCGAAGCAGCACCGTCATCGATCGCAGCGGGGCCGATCGCTTCGGGGTCCGCACGCTCTTTTGTCCACGCGAGCGAACGCGTCGAGGCGCCCGTCTCCATACAGGGCCATTCGCCGGGATGGCGTGAAGCGCCGCAGCGTGCGCCTGCGCCCGACCGGCACGCCCCGCCGCCAAGCATCCATGCGCCCGAGCGGGTCTTTGCCCGGCCGGCGCGCGAGATCGCGCTGCACTCCGATCATCCCGACAAACCGCGCCGGCTGATGGTGGCGCTTACGCCGGAAGAATACGAAATGCTGGGGATTATCGGGGTGAAGAAAGACGTCACGCGCCATCAATTGTTGCGCATCGCCTTCGACGAATATCTGTCGCAGGTCGTCGAGGAATATGGCGAAAGGTGCCTTTGCATCGCCAATGGCGGCGGCCCCTGCGAGACGCCCTGTTTAGCGCGGTAGACGCGCCTCTATCCGCCGAAGCGCATCCGTTCACCGATATCGCAGCCCTTCTCGTAAACCGCATGCGGAGCCGTTGCCGCACGGGGCGTGGACGCAGCGACCTTGACGAGCAGCGGATTTGCGGCTTTCCCCGCATCGGAAATCTCAAGTATGAGCTTGCGCCGCAGCGCTCGGGCCAGGTCCTCGAAGCCGTGCGCCACCTGAATGAAGGCGCCGTTCCCCCCGATGACGCAGCCGGCGTAATATTTGTCGAGGTCGGCAAGGTAATAGACGTCGAATTGGTCGGCCGGTGTCATGATCGGCAGGCCGTTGATGACGATGCCCTTGGCGACGATCTCGTCTCGCACCTTGTCGACCAAATGGCCTTCATTGTTCGGCCCGTCGCCCGAAACGTCGATGACTCGTTTGGTCGCAACATAGCCGCTGGTTTCGAGGAGATGCTCCGCCATTTCCAGGCCGCTGCTGATCGAGGTTTGCACGCCCAAGGTGCGGGGCGCGATGGCGAGCAGATCGGCGAACGCCTCGGCGCTGGCCGCATCATGAACGATGTGCCAGGGCGCGATGATCTTGTTCGTGGAGTAGCTGGAAAAATCGAGATAGGTCACGGCGATGCGCCCGAGGGGGCCTGCCTGGATGGCTTTGATCACGTCGGCGTTGCGGAACGCAGCGATGGCGCCTTCGCGCTGAAAGCGCGCTTCGTTTTCATCGACGCTGTAGGAGACATCGGTGTTGATGACCAGCGCGATATCGACACGCTCGCCAGAAGCCGCCGCGCCGGCGGCCGCACCCGCGGAGCTTCCCGCCAGCATTCCGGCCGCGAGAACCGAGAAGCCAAGCCGCCACAAATCCTTGTAACTGCATGCGGCCATGCATAACCCCGACCAGCCACCTGCTAAAACGATACTCCGGCATCGAGGCTGCTACTATCGGATTCCATGTGAAATAAGGGTCATCGGCCTTTCATCCTCGGTCTTGCGCAACCTTGGGGTAGTGACGAAGGGAGCAGGGACGGGTAGACTGGAAGTAAGCGCGCCGGGATACCGGCGAACCATCAAGGAGGGAACCTCATGCACCCCGAATCCGATACAAATGTTGAGACGTCTGAGCACGTCCCGAGCCGCCGCACGGTGCTTTCGGGGATAGGCCTCGCCGCTGCCGCGACTGCGATATCGGCCATGCCGGCGGGGAAAGCGAGCGCCGCCGCTCAGACGAGTTTCTGGAACAAGGAATATATCGCCAACAAGGGCGACGTGAAGCTGCAGCTTTACCGTCGCCGCGCCAAAGAGCCGGCCCCGGGTCAGGCGCCGCTCACCACCGTCATCATGGTGCACGGGTCTTCGATTGGGGCGGTGTCGAGCTGGGATCTGAACGTCCCCGGCGCCGGCGAATATTCCATGATGAACGTCTTTGCGCGTCTGGGCTATGACGTGTGGGCGATCGACTTCGAAGGCTATGGCAAGTCGAGCGTCACCAGCGGCAATTCCGACATCAAGAGCGGCGTCGCCGATCTGGAAGCCGCCATGCCGATCATCGAAAAGGAATCCGGCCAGAAGAAATTCATGTTCATGGGCGAATCCTCGGGAGCGCTGCGTGTGGCCGCTTTCGCGGCCGCCCATCCCGAACGCGCCGACCGCGTGCTGCTCGGCGCCTACACCTATACGGGCAAGGATTCACCGACGCTAACGGAGCGCGCCAAGCAGGTGGAGTTCTACCGCACGCACAACCGCCGCCCGCGTCCCAAGGAGATGATCGAATCCATCTTCACCCGCGACAAGCCCGGCACATCCGATCCGCGCGTTTCGGCGGCGATGGTCGCCTCCGAGCTGCGTTTCGGGGATTCGGTTCCCACCGGCACCTATCTCGACATGACCGCCAAGCTGCCGATCATCGAGGCCAAATTGGTGAAGTGCCCGGTTCTGCTCGCGCGCGGCCAATATGACGGCATCGCCACCGAGGCGGACATCCTGGATTTCTACAGCCAGCTGCCCAATCCGGACCGCCAACTCGTCATCCTTCCGGGCTTGGCGCATTCGCTCACGCTGGGCCTCAACCGCCAGCTTTATTGGCATGTCGCCCATTCCTTCATGTCGATGCCCAAGCCGCAATTGGTCTGAACGCGTCTGACGACGAAGTCAGGAACGGCCTCGCTCCCAGCGAGGCCGTTTCTTTTTTCTCTTGTCTATGCCGGAACCTCGCAGGGACGGGGAGTAAATAACGATCGCTAAAATTTGTCATATTTTGATCAACAACGAGCAAATAATGAGGGCTTAGATACGCCTCGGTTCCAGGTGGCACTCCCGCATGTTCTCGAAAAACATAAGCAAGCTAATCACAACGACCATTGGGGAGCGGCGAGAAGCATTGGCACACAAAAGTTTCGATGACTTGACTCAGTTGCCCAATCTGTCCAGTGAAGTTTTGAGTTTCGAGAGAACAAAAGTCACAATCTCAGTGTGGCATGACGTTCTTCCGTCTCGCGATCACAGAGTGGTCGTTCAAGCCTATAAGCCGGGTTTCCTGGGTTTATGGGGGCGCATGTATGTAGATGGGTTTGTCATAAACGCGCGCACAGAAAAAAGAAAACTCACTCCGGAAGAGCGGACGCCTTTCAGCTAATCACTCGCCGAGTTGAACTTCCGCGTCGGGTTGGGGAGGCGGTGCTGCTTGCGGGCCGCCCGAGAGCGTCTCCAATTCGCGCACCGGAATCATAATGGCCAGCGCTGCCGAGAGCGCAGCGAAGCCCAGCATGCCCCAGAAGGTCAGGCGCAAGGCGGCGTCCAGCCCCGCCCGCAACGCTGGGTCGGCGCCGCCGCCGAGAATGTTGCCGATGCTGCCGAGGAGATCATGGATCTCCGCCGTGCTCAGCTTTGTGCCGTGTTCGCTCGCAAACAGGATCACGCCGTAATTGAGCAGAGCGCCGAGCGCGGTCACGCCCAGCGTGTTGCCCAGCGTACGGGCAAAGATCAGCGATGCGGTGGCGCTGCCGCGCTTGGACCATTCGACGCTGCCTTGAATCATGATCATGGAGGTGATGTTCAAAAGCCCCATCCCGAATCCCATGATGAAAGGACCCACTCCGGCGAAGGCGGGAGAACTGTCGGGCCGCATCAGCAGCAGGAACAATGCGCCGACGGGCATCAGGATTGCGCCGAAGCGCAAAGTGGTGCGCATCGAGAAATGCTTGAGGATGCGCCCCGATACGGCGGAGGCGAGCGGCCAGGCGAACAGCATCGCGCTCAACGGAATGCCGGCAAGGATGGCGGGGCGCCCCTGAACCGCCTGGATGTAGACCGGCAGATAGGATGTCACGCCGATCAGGGTCATCGTGCCGAGCAGAAGCGAGGCATTGGCGCTTGCGATCATCCGGTCCCCCCAGAGATCGAGCGCGATCATCGGCTCCGGCGCGCGTTGCTCCTGGATCAGGAACAGCACCGCAGCGAGGGCGAACAAGCCGCTGAGCCCGGCGATCTCGCCAAAGCTCAACGTGGCGCTCTGGGTCAGCACGACCAGAAGCGCGGTCATTGCGATGGAGAACAACGCCGCGCCCGGATAATCCAACGCATGCGGTTTGCGTTTGATGTC
>DASQIQ010000066.1:0-3982 GCA_035631495.1 Micropepsaceae bacterium | reverse complement strand
TGTGACGCAGGCCGATCTCGACCGTTTGGCCAAAGGCGTGACCCTCGACGGCGTGCGCTACGGTCCGGTCACGGCGGAGCTGGAGCGCACCAAGGGCCACAATGCCTGGGCGATGATCAGCCTCAAGGAAGGCAAGAACCGTGAAGTTAAACGCCTGATGGAGCATCTGGGGCTGAAAGTCTCGCGGCTGATCCGGGTCAGTTTCGGGCCGTTTCATCTCGGCCATCTGCCCGAGGGCGCGGTGGAAGAAATCCCCGGCAAGGTCTGGCGCGAGCAATTGGGCATCGCGAAAGAAAAGAAGAAACCTCACCCTTAAGAAAGGGGTCGAAGCCGCTCAGAAATCCGGCTTGTCCGCGTGAGGGAAGGAGGCTCCGTCATACTGGAAATAGAGGCCGTTGTTCTCGGCGCAGGCGACTTCCAGCCAATCTCCGTTGAGCGGCCTATAGGTCACTACCGCCGACCAGGGCATAGTGAAGGCGATGGGGTCGGTCACGGTGAATGCGACTTGCAGCCCCGCCTTTTTCGGATCGGGATCGATTTCGTTGCCCCAGGGCGTGGCACGGGCGGGAACCGCCTTGGCGGCGGTTTCGCCGTCGATCAGACGATAGCGCTCTATCAGATGCATGGACTCACTGTATGGAGTTCCGAATATATCGACCATTGCGAGCGGCCCCGTCATCACGCCGACCGTGTCCACCACGAGCGTGTCTCCTTCGAAATGGCCGATGGAATCGCCGTATACGGAAGGCGTCACGTGCTGGGAGTGCGATGAGATCATGCGGATACGGCGCAACTGGTTGCCGTAGACGTACTGGAAGTCGATCTCGTCCGGTCGCTGAAGAATCCGGATTTCGAATTCCAGCGCCAGTATGAAGGGCGGCGGCTCGGGGCGGCATTGATTGCGTGGATCGGGAAAATTCGCGCCCGCAAGTTGCAGATCGCCGCGCTTCTTCACGACTTCCGCCGATTGAGGCGTGAGGATCGGGTTGGTGTAATCGCCGACCCGCTCGATGGTATCGGGAAAGCGCGAGGTGTTCGTGACCGGCCCAGCCCCGGATTGCGGCGGTTCGAAGCGGAACAACCCGGCGCGCCCCCATTGACCGGACAGGTTGGGGATGGGCGTAGCCGTCTCTGCCGCCGCAGCCGGCCAAATAAAAATGCCTGTCGAGAGCAGGCCTGCCGCCATTGAGAGAATTCGCGGATTGGAGCGCATGCGATGGCAGCCTCAGGGACAGATTTGGCCGAGCCAGCCTGAGCCACCACAATAGCTCACGTCTTGAATTTGGATCGGAATGTTGTCGGGGTCGGTGAAATAAAGCTCCGCAGTTCCCAAGGGACTGCTCGGGCCTCCGCCATTGTTGGCCCGTTGGCGCAATCTCACGCGGCACGTCAAAGGCTTGATCAGAGCAGGAATTCCGGTCTCGATCGGTTCAAACCCATTGGCGATCAGGATTCCCATCACCCGGTTGGGGTAGAAATTTTCGATGGTGAAACACGCGTGATTGATGCCGGGAATCGCATTGGGATTGTTGGTCGTCGGATTGAAGACAATGCCATCCGTTCCCTCGCCGATTGCAAGGGTAACGCCGGTTCCCTGCAAGGCGCGAATGGGAAGTCCGAAGACGGTGTCGTAGAACGCCTTCTCACGCGCGCCGTTGGCGATGGTGAGCGTGACGTGGTTGATCGTCTTGATCGCGAAGACAGGCTTTGAGGCCGCGATGGGCTGACGCGGGAGGATGTCGCCCCTTGGTCCCGAGCCATATCCATAGGCCGCGTGCTGAAGCTGAATCTTGATCCCATCGGCATCCGGGACGAACAGCTCGGCCGTATCGCCGCGCCGAATGATTTGCGCGCCACCGATACCCAGATCCGTGAGGGTTCGCATGGTTCTCTCGGCATCGAAATCTGCAACACTCATGCCATAAGAGAGGTAACCGGGCTTCGCGCCGTTCCTCGCCGCCATCAATGCAAAGAAATGAGGACCATCGCCGACGCGAAATACCACGGCATCGCCTTGCCGGACCGGCGGACCAAACAGCTTTTCGTAGAAGGCCGCGGACCGGTTCACGTCCGAAACGGCGATCATCACATTGTTCAGGCGCCGGGTCGCAATCACCGGTTTTTTCTGCTGACCCATCAAACCCGCGGACACCATTGTGGCGGACAGCGCGAGCAGCGCGCTCCTGCGCGTCATCGCAACCGAGCCGCGTTCTGCAATCGAGCGCTCCATGCTTGCCTCTCCCAGCTTACGGAAACAAATGATCTATTTTCCACGAATCGCTAGGCGCCTCGCGGCTGTAGCGGATGCGTTCATGCAGACGGAACGGCCGGTCGCGCCAGAACTCGATTGCCAGTGGCCGCACGCGAAAGCCCGACCAATGCGGCGGGCGCGGCACGGTGATGAGCGCATATTTCGCCGCAAAGCGCGCCACTTCTTTTTCCAGGGCGAAACGCCCTTCCAAGGGGCGAGACTGGCGCGACGCCCAGGCGCCGATCTGGCTGTCCTTCGCTCGAGTGGCGAAATAGGCGTCGGCTTCCGCATCGCTGACCCGTGTCACGGGACCCCGCACACGAATTTGCCGGCGCAGCGATTTCCAATGAAAGCACAGCGCCGCAAGCGGATTGGCGGCGAGCTCCTCGCCCTTGGCGCTTTCGAGATTGGTATAGAACACGAAGCCTTCGTGATCGACATGTTTCAATAGGACCATGCGGACATCGGGCAAGCCTTGCGCATCCGCCGTGGCCAAAGCCATGGCTTCAGGATCGTTCGGCTCATGGGCCTTTGCTTCTGCGAACCACTCCCGGAAAAGCTCGAGTGGCTCGTCGGCGGGCACAAGCTCCTGATCCTGGAACGGAACGCTCATTTGTACAGCCGGTCGATGGCGCCGCTCTTGTCGAGCGCCTCGACAAAACTGGAATCATAGAAATCCTCGGCCTTGTATTTGCGCATTTCAGGTGAATCGTAGATCGAAAGCGTGGCCTTTATGCCCTCGACCGCGGGATAAGGCTTCTTCGGAATCTCCCGCGCCTCGCGGTACATGCTGTCCTGCGTCGGCGCATCCTTAATGTTGAACCATTTCACAAGCGCCGCATTGAACGCCGCGCGGTTGGTCTTCATCAGCGCATCGGCTTCGATGGCCGCCTTGACGAAGCGGGCCGCCGTGTCGCGATTGGCCTGCAGCCAGTTCTTCTCCGCCAGGATCGAAGAACCCGCGACCGGAATCTTATACGAGGTCAAATCAATCACATCGTTGAGCTTCTTCTCGGATGCCATCGCGAACAGCATTCCGCTCCCAAGCAGGGCGTCCTCGCGACCCTCGAGCAAGGGATTGAGCGCGTTGCCGCCGCCTACCAGTGTGATGTCCTTGCCGGGCTCCCAACCCATTTTGCGCGCAAAGCCCACGGCACCGACATGGGTGACGGCGCCCGGCACAGAATAGCCTAGCCGCTTTCCTTTCAGGTCCTGCACCGATTTGATGTTCGGCGAAGCGATGATGTGGTCGCGGATGATGCTTTCCGTCGTGGCGATCACCACGCGGTGGATGCCACGCGCATCATTGGCGACGCGGTAGATCATCGGGCTGCCGCCGCCGATGCTGATGGGCGCCGAACCGATATCGTTCCTGACGAATTCGGCCGGCACGCTGACGCCGGAATTGCGTGCAACCTGAGCAGCGCCCGGGGTGATGAACTGGTGCACGTCGAGGCCGTTCTTGGCGTAGATGCCCGCATCGGCCGCGATCAGGAAGGACACCTTGTTAAGCGAGACGTCGCCCAGCGCCACATCCACCGAAGTCAGTCTATCGGCCGCGCCGGCGGGCATAACTGCCAGACTCAGCAAGAGGCCGAGCAAAAGCCCAGATTTTCTCCTTAGAACGGTCATGTCTTCCTCCCTAAAGCGGCGCTACTGCTTGATCATAACGGATGGGGGCCCCGGCAACAGGTCTACCCAACTAGCCGAGAGGCCTTACCCTCAAGGGCA